>NZ_JIBB01000014.1:0-80189 GCF_000620525.1 Acinetobacter sp. UNC436CL71CviS28 | reverse complement strand
TTCTGTGACCACGTCTACGTCTAGCGAAGGTGTTATCAGAAGCATATCGAGCTTGATAAACGTCATTGATGCTATTTCTTTTAAGCTCACGATAGATCGTACTAGGATGTCTTTTAATGAGTTCAGCAAATTTTCTGGCTGAAAAGCCTTCTTTTCTTGACTCAAGCATTAATGCAGTACGATCTTCAAAGTTAAGATGATGGTATGACAATTTTATATACTCCATAAACCCTTTAAATTAATTAGGTGGTTTATGTCGCACTTCAAGTTTTACTCTGCCAAGATTTAGGCATAGATGTATATTTCTGTGACCCACATTCACCCTGGCAAAAAGGCACATGCGAAAATATGAATGGTTTAATTAGGCAATATTTACCTAAAGGGATTGATTTAAATCAGGCAGATCAGCATTATTTAAATCAAGTTGCCATGTCACTGAATACTCGTCCTAGAAAAGCGTTAGATTGGCTTACACCATTAGAGAAATTTGCTCAGCTTGTTGATTATCATAAGACTTTTCAAACTGTCGCACCTCATGTTTGAATTCGCCTTTTAATATAAATTGCATTAATATATTACTATAGTTTTTCCATAAGGTTAAACCTAGTATATTGATTGCCAAGGCAATAAAAAATGCTCCTAACATATCCAAAGGAAAATGTACTCCAAGATATATTCTAGACCAAGCAACCAGCCAAGCTAATCCAATCAGTCCTAGACCAATAATACGTTGTTTAGAGAAAAAGTATGAAAAGGCAATTGTACTAAAAATGAGCATATGATCGCTTGGAAATGAGCCATTAGGCACATGAAAGATAATTGTTCTTCCCACTTCCATTACAAAGGGGCGCGGATGATAAAAAAGCTGAGAAATAATCTGGCTGATTGCAATGGCAATACTGGTGAAAATAAAAGCTTTAAATATTTGTTTTTTATTAGCAAAATTTCCTTTAAACCATAAAACCAGAAATATTACTAGCATAATATAGAGCAAGTCATTAGCAATAAAGATGGCCACATTAATACTCAAATCAGTTGCATTCTCAGACGCATTAATTAATTTGAATAAATTTAAGTTAAAGGTTTCCAAAGACATAAGCTGGGCATATATAAAATTATTACGGTCATGATACTGACATATTTAATAAATAAAGAAAGGAGCACTAACTAGATTTATGTATAAAAATTTAAACCTCATCAGCTTGCAAGATTTAAACTAATCTAACCAAATGTGTCTCAAAACCATACATTCTCGTGCTCTAATTTAGTTATTGTTCAATTAACTCATTATTTATTAAGATTTTTTATCATATAGGTAGGCAAAAATTAAAATGGATTTTGCAGATATCTTTATACGAGATACGTCTTGGAAATTTATTTTAGAAATCATCATTCGCTGCGTAGTGATGTATCTAATTATTATTATATTCCTGCGGTTATCAGGCAAACGTGGCATACGGCAACTCTCAATCTTTGAAGTTGCAATAATCTTGTGTTTGGGTTCGGCAGCTGGTGATCCGATGTTTATGGAGGAACTGCCGATTATACAAACGTTTACAGTAGTCGTTACTATTCTACTGCTATATCGGATTACGACTTGGAGTATGGTAAAAAATAAAAAAATAGAAGCATTGCTAGAAGGCTTACCCCTTTGTGTAGTAGAAGATGGCAAACTAGTTTTTAAGGATTTGGAAAAAGAGACTTTCTCTCATGATGAATTTTTTGCCGAAATGCGCCAGCAGAATGTAGAACATTTAGGTCAGATCAGAACTGCCCTATTAGAATCAGATGGAGCATTAAGCTTACTTTTCTTTGAGAAGAAGGATATAAAATGGGGACTTCCAATTTTTCCAAAGGCTTATCAAAAAGCTACACTTCTTAAAGAAAATACTTTTTACTCTTGCATGAAATGCGGAGAAACCAGAATGTTGACCAAGATAGATCAGAGTTGTCCACGTTGTCACCATAGTGACTGGGCGGAATCTTTAAGAACGAGTCGCACGTCAGTTTAATATTTTAAAGTAAAGTTGGTTGTATAAAAAAACCCATCAAAAGATGGGTTTTTATTATTTAAGGCAGACGAGCTATTACACTAAAGTAATGTTGCTTGCTTGAGGGCCTTTTTTACCGTCAACTACAGTAAATTGCACTTGCTGGCCTTCATATAAAGTTTTGAAACCCTGGTTAGTGATTTCGCTATAGTGAGCAAATACATCTGGACCTGATTCTTGTTGAATAAAGCCAAAACCTTTAGTCTCGTTGAACCACTTCACTGTACCTTTTACGACATTAGACATAATATAATCCTGAATTTTTAAATAAATAGAGTCTTTAACTCTTAGGATAACTTGAAAATAATATATGAGACTAAAATCTGATAAAGACGAAGGATTTAATAAAAAACTGCGAGCTGAGAGATTATTGAAACAAAACTATATTTCTAGTTATGCGGCAATTATACAGGTTTCCTTTAGATTAGCAACCCATATTTTAAAAATAAAAAAACCCAATCATAGAAGACTGGGCTATAAACCTTAAATTTTTATTGGTAGCGGGAGCTGGATTTGAACCAACGACCTTCGGGTTATGAGCCCGACGAGCTACCAGACTGCTCCATCCCGCATCAATGAGTTAGCTTTATACGCCTTAAATTGGTATAGGTCAATTTATATTTTAATTATTATAAAATATCGTAGGTTTATTTGACTTTTATACTTTTTTCCACACCTTGTCTTCTTGACTCGCTGCAAGTGTAAAAGTAAAGCCATCGTCTGTACTGACTAGATAAATATCAGAAGTACGATAGACTACTTTCAGGACAGTGCCCAGCTCTAACAGTATAGGCTCGCACCCTTCCTTTTCAAGTTTTAAAGAATCCACAAGCTGAACTAATCCACTTTCCATTTTATCATCTCTTTTCAATGAAAAATCACTTAATAAGTGTATCTATAGACACCATTTTAAGCGAATTAATTTTAAATTTCTCTGTTTGACTTCATTTTTCAGTTTGGTTCTAAATAAGGATAAGGGTTAATTGCTCCCTGCCCATTTATATAAATTCCATAATGTAAATGTGGCGGTGTTCCGCGCGCATTCCCTGTATTTCCCACATAGCCAATCACTTCACCTGCTTCGATCCAATCCCCCGCAGTGATATTTTCAGCATAATTCTCTAAATGGGCATAATAATGATGAGTTAAATCAGGACCAGTTACCCAGACTACCTGTCCACCAAGATTGTTAGTACCCACCTGCCTAACTATACCTTCAGTTGTACTAAGCACAGGTGTCCCCCGTTTAGCGAATATATCGATTCCTTCATGTTTTCTACCTTCACTTCGAGCAGCTCCCCAAGTATCTTGCAGTTGTTTCCTTGTTACCCCTTCTACAGGCACAGGAAGTTGGCCAGATAACTTTTTGTTCATGAGCTGACTATAAAGAAAAGGATAACGAAAACCAGCGGACTCTCCAGAGGCAGGTGGCTGGCATCCGGAAATCAGCCCTAAACTAGCGATTAATATAAGTATACTTAAACAGGGTATATATTTTCTCATATATCTACAAAAAGTTAGTTTGTACAAGCTTTTTTTGGATGAAAATCAATATGATTCAAGATATATTTCCTTATTTTTTTATCTGTATTTAAGAGTTCTATTAAAGCTTTTTTAAACTCAATAGGCGCCTGCTCAGTGTCAAGATCAGGAATAATCGCTTGCTGTCCTCCTACGCCATCAAAACAAAAAATATTAAGCTTAGAGAGTATTCTATGATCATATTCCAAGTCTGCTTCAAAAGTGTAAATAATCTTTAGCTTGAAGCCTGTTTTTTCAAAATGACAATAACATTCTCTTACTCCATGAGGTACCAGACTCATATCAATAATGGCTTTATCACCGATATGAATACCTAAATAGATATTTTCATATTTAAAAAATTTATTGGTTTTTTTTACGCCTATCCATCCAGTACGTTCCGGATCGATCAGCAGATCAAGTATTTCTTTAAATTTCATGATATTCCCTATAAGCAGAGAAGGGATATATATTTTTGATGTTTTTATATCAACTAAGTACTCTTGTTTGGTCTACTAATCTTTAATATGAGTATAATTTGTTCTTTTCATGTTTCAGTTACTACAAATTTAAAGATTGCAGCGATGAAAATTTATATTTACCTTCTTAAAACTATTAATAATTTTTTCAGTAATAGAAGTTAAAAGGCAACATTACTGTTGCCTTATACAATTTCAATTTAATGCAATTACTTTAACAATAATAACTTGTGATTCTTCAAAATCATCAAAAATTTGTTTACGGCTGAGCTCTTTAGACTTTACACAAAAGTCATGATTCTGATAGTTAATAATTTTTGGAATCTGGTCAAAATACTGGCTCCCCACATCTAGTTCTTCTTCAAATAACGGCGTGCCTAATTGATACTCCTTACTTTTTAACACAATGTACTTTACTATTGTTTTCATAAAAGGCCTGTCTTCTTTACACACTTTATTTTTAGTTTTAACAGGTTTTCTTCCTTTAAGAAATGCATCTTTAGTAGTTAGTGCCTGTTAAAGCAACAACTAAGCTATAAAACCCAACAGAATCCTTTAAAGGTCATTAAAAAGACTTTATGATTCAAGTTCTACGACCTAAATTACTCAATTAAAGCCAGTTTCCTTTAATGTGGAATCAGGTGGTTTTTCAGATATAGTAATTAAGAATAAATAAGAACTAGAGCTATAAGCATGGTCATAATTCAAAAATGTTGCGCATTACTTGAAACACAGGCATTAAAAATCGCATTTATTGAAAGTGCCAGCTCTGGCTATCTGGCCAGTCAGTTTTCTATTTTTAAAAATAGCGGCGCAGATATCCTGTTAGGAGGATTAGTCAGTTATGACCCAAGTATCAAGATTGAAGTTTTAAAAGTTGATTCTATGCTTATTGAACAATACACAGCTGAATCGGCAGAAGTTACAGCTGCCATGGCAATCCAAGGTCATAAATTATTTAAAGGCGCCAATATAATTATTGCTTGTACAGGACTTCTAAAACCAGGCGGTAGTGCTTCATCTGAAAAACCGGTGGGTACATTTTTTATTGCAATTTCTGATCACAATCATCTTTATGAGTTTAAATACTTTCTGGAAGGTACGCCAACAGCAAAATTGAACCAACTTACCCAGCTGGTTGCTCAAGAGATCATACAAATCATTCAACGATAAAAAAGCCCCGTAATTGGGGCTCTTTATTTAAAGTTTATGGGGCAATTGGTTTAAAGGGAGGGATCACATCTGCATTTTGTGCACGATGTCTGAGATAGTGATCCATTAGCACAATAGCTAGCATTGCTTCTGCAATTGGTGTTGCACGTACGCCCACACATGGGTCATGGCGACCCTTGGTCAGCACATCGGTATCTTCACGGTTCAGATTGATCGTTTTACCTGGCGTCGTAATACTGGCGGTAGGTTTTAGTGCGATTGCTACCCGGATATGCTGGCCGCTAGAAATCCCGCCTAAAATTCCGCCTGCATGGTTTGCCAGAAATCCTTCTGTAGTCAGTTCATCACGAGTCTCGTGCCCAAACTGTCCAGCTACGGCAAAACCATCACCAATTTCAACACCTTTTACAGCATTAATACTCATCATGGCATGGGCAATATCTGCATCTAAACGGTCAAATACTGGTTCCCCCCAGCCTACCGGAACGTTCTCAGCAATAATTTCCAATTTCGCCCCACAACTGGTTCCCTGTTCACGTAAAGAGGTTACCAGCGCCTCGAAACGTGGAACTGCTTCTATGTCACCACAAAAAAACGGATTATTAGCAACTTCATTCCAGTCCAGTTTTTCAGCTTTTTCATGCCCAATCTGGGTTACATGGCCACGGATCACAATACCAAATTTTTCTGCCAAGTATTTTTTGGCAATTGCACCGGCAGCCACACGCATTGCTGTTTCGCGTGCGCTAGAACGCCCACCGCCCCGATAATCTCGAAAACCATACTTATGAGTATAAGTATAATCGGCATGACCAGGACGAAAAGTTTGAGCAATGTTGCCATAGTCTTTAGACTTCTGGTCAGTGTTACGGATCAGCAAACCAATCGATGTACCTGTTGTTTTACCCTCAAAGACGCCCGAAACAATTTCAACCTGATCAGGCTCTTTACGTTGGGTGGCAAACTTTGAAGTTCCTGGCTTACGGCGGTCGAGATCTTTTTGCAAATCTGCTTCACATAGCTCAATACCTGGAGGCACACCATCTATAATTGCCATGAGGCCAACTCCATGGGACTCACCACAGGTGGTTACACGAAAGAGTTGCCCAATACTATTACCCGCCATGCTTCATCTTCCTTATACTTCAACAGATTCTTGAAACAGTTGCTGATAGCGACGGCACTGCTCGGCAGTCAGTGCAAAAATACCTGAGCCGCCTTTTTTAAACTCGAGCCAGTGGAAATCTACCGTATTAAAATTCTGCTTCATTGCCCATTCTGAGTTCCCCACTTCAATCACAATCAGACCATCTTCAGTCAGATAATCTGCAGCCTGAGACAGCATCTTACGGACCAGGTCCAAGCCGTCCTGACCGGCAGCCAAGGCAAGCTCAGGTTCATGCAGAAACTCTTCAGGCAGGTCAGCCATGTCCTCAGCATCAACATATGGCGGATTAGAAACAATCAGGTCATATTGATTTTCTGCTGGAATTTTTGAGAAAAGATCCGATTCCATCAAGGCAACCTGATATTGCATATTATGGTGCTCAGTGTTAATGGCAGCCACTTCAAGTGCTTCTTTGGAAATATCGGTTGCATCAACCTCTGCTTCAGAGAACGCATAAGCCAGTGCGATGGCAATGCAACCAGAACCTGTGCACATATCTAAAATACGCCGCGGCGTTTGCGGATCTGAATTTACTGGAAGATTATTATGAGCTTCCCGTAACTGGCCGTGTTCATCAAGACAATATGGAGCAAAGCGGTTCTCAATCAATTCTGCAATCGGTGAACGTGGAATTAAGACCCGTTCATCAACATAAAAAGGTTTATTAAAAAAATAAGCCAGATTTAACAAGTATGAAGTAGGAATACGCTCATTAACACGACGCGCCAGCAGATTTAAAAACTCTTCTTTTTCACTTGGTAAAAGTTTTGCATCCAGGATTTCAGGATTGGCTGCCCATTCTAGAGAGAGCGTTTGTAATACCAATGCTGAACTTTCTGCAAAATAATCTTCAGTCCCCTGTCCCAGATGTGCATCATATTGACGCAGGGCAGAGACACCAAAACGAATGAAATCACGAATTGTTGTTAAATTTTCGGCAGCTTCCTGTAAATGTTCAGGGCTAATGGTCGATCGCTCCACTCAGGGCTCTCCAAGTTCAACTTTTCAAAAATGGCCTTATGATACCGTTTTTTGCAGGCTTTTATAATGCTTGTCTCAGTAAAAGCGGTATTTTTGGGAGGCTATTTTTATCTGTTATAGAAGTATAGCTTAAGGAATATATCTGGTCCCATAGTAGTTAGCCTGCTCAATCACCTGCGCCAATATACAACGTGATTGTTGTAGACGACCAAACTGATTATCCATAGCTGTATAACATTGGCTTTGAACACGGCGCTCCCAAAGCTCATATTGCTGGATCACATTTGCCTGGTGCTGACCACTTACCTTGTAATAGTCACGATAACTTTTCTTTAATCGTTTTTTATGTTGCTTTAACTCCTGATCGACGCACTTCTGCAATACTTCAGTTTGTCCATACGCATGGTTTATACAGCGCGTATAAGTTTCAGAGTAACCTTGCTGAGCAATGGCAGCTGCCTGAGCTGAAATCAAGATAAGTCCTGACCCTAATATTAATCGCATCTTTGTTCCCCAAACTAAATACCAGTTGCAACGCTTAGTTTTGATTTTTCATAAAATTCTTTAAGTTCGATATAAAAATTTAAAAATATATCGGGAAATTCTGCTTTTGCAATTTATCACTCTCCATATTGAATCTTAAAGAACTGTCCTCATATTTTATTATACGTTCTTCTGTTATATTTCTACCATGAGTTACAAGCATAATAATTTACTGGCTATGCGTCAGTCCTACTGGAATGACGAGCAGTCGGTCAAAGTCCAACATGAAAAACTGTTCTTTCAGCAAGTTTTGGCTGAATATCATGTATTTACAGAGCCCAATTTAGAAGATGCACGTTATTTTTTCTTTACTTTACCCAGTATAATCATTGTAAAAGGTTATGCTTTAGGGTTTATGCATGAGAGTGTAAAAGCTTTGATCATACAGCATTTGATACGTAATAAAACTTTACTGAACCAGCGCCATCCCCTAAAAGTTCAATATCGATAATTGCTCTACTTTTGAAATAGAGTGCCAGATTTACTTTTTCATTGAATATCATTATATAAGTATATGCTTAGGCTATTTAGTGACTTAAGTATGTTTTGTTCCGCTATTAGCATTTTTTAACTCTCCGTTCCTTAAGTCCAACTGTTTTAATACGCGGATAACGGTTAATATTGGTTAAAATTGCTCATCAGGCCGACTCCTAAAGGATTTTACTTTCATGACACATCAAAACGATAAGCTTAAGAATTTAAAAACTTCCTCTATGGACCGACGCTTATCGATTGCGAAAGCCTCATTACTTGCTGGTACCCGCTGGGCAACAGCTAATGCCGGCTCCTTCTTTGCCAGTGATGAAGAAAAAGAAAAGAAACGTAAAAAAGCCATGACAGATCAGGCGAACTATCTGGTTTCTGAAATTGGCAAGCTAAAGGGATCAATTGTTAAAATTGGCCAAATGATGGCACTTTATGGTGAACACTTTTTGCCTGAAGAGATTACACAGGCTTTAAATACCTTAAATAACCAGACTGTTGCTTTAGCTTGGCCTGCTATTAAAGCCCATCTTCAAGACCAATTAGGCTCTAAATTGGATCAGCTTACGATTGACCATGAGCCTATAGGTACAGCCTCATTAGCTCAGGTGCATCGGGCAATAAGAAAATCTGATGGTCAAGAGCTGGTATTAAAAATTCAGTATCCCGGAGTGGCTGACGCGATTGACTCGGATATGAGCCTTTTTAAAAACATGCTTAAACTGACCCGGATGGTACCGCAAACCCGTGAATTTGATCAGTGGTTTGATGAAGTCCGGGACATGATGCATCGCGAAGTAAATTACAGTATAGAAGCGGCTACCACTCAGCGCTTTGCTGAGCGGCTTAAAGATGATCCACGTTATATTGTTCCTCAAATTGTAGATGAGTTTTGTGCTCCCCAAGTCCTTTGCATGACATTTGAACGTGGTGTACCCATTAACAGCCCAGTTATGCTGTCATTACCCCAAGAGCGTCGTAACAGACTGGGTGAAGCTTCGCTAGAAATTGCAGTACGTGAAATTTTTGAATGGGGCGAGATGCAGACTGATCCAAATTTTGGAAACTATCTGGTCCGTCTCGGCAATGGCGCAGATATTGCAGACAAGATTATTTTACTCGATTTTGGGGCAATTCGGCAGTTTGATGAGCACCTGCTAAGTGTAGCGCGCAATCTGATCCAGGCAGGTTATAACCATGACTCGACAGCTATGGTAGAGGCGATGACAGGTTATGAGTTTTTTGACTCTATTCCACAAAGTATCAAACCTGATATGGCAAAAGTTTTTCTGCTGGCTACAGAAGCCTTCAGCAGTACAGAAAATAATCCTGACTTACCACCAGATGTTATGGATGAGCAGGAACGTTATGACTGGAAGAAAAGCCAGCTTCATGCACGCGTAATGCAACAGGCATCAAGATCAATGGCATCACGCTATTTTAGCGTACCGCCAAAAGAGTTTATGTTTATCAGCCGTAAATTTATCGGGGCCTATACCTTTATGACTGTGATTAATGCTAAAACCAATGTGCGCAAAATGATTCGTGACCACCTTTAAATACAGCCGGCCGGATGACTTCATGTCAATCCGGTCAATTCTTTGCTTTTTTCACCATAAAATCTATAAAAATAAATAATAAATTTCAAATATTTAATTTTTAAATACTATAATCATTATACTCTAATAGAGCCAATCAACTTCTGTCATATCTGACATGGTGTTTTATCATAAGCTATGTCAGCATATCCCGCATAACGATAAAAAACTGCTGGAAAATATATGACAAAAATGATGAATAAAGCACAAGGGCTAGGCCTATCACTGATTACCCGAATTGCAGGTAGTGAAGTAATTGATCAGTTTAACTTGAGAAAGCTCATTGAAAAGTCACTTTACCAAGGCTCTAAAGCTGGTTTTAAAAGTTTAAGCCAATCACAAAAGTTTTTTAAAAGTCAGTCACTAAAAAAACAGCGCTTATCACCTCAAGGAAAAAACCTGTTTGATTTAAACTTGAGTGAAGAACAACAGATGCTCGTTGAAAGTATGCACCAATTTGCACAGGAGATACTTTACCCTCTGGCAGCCCGCGCTGATCATAATGAGACTTTTCCTCAAGAAATCTGGCAACACGCGAAAGACCTAGGACTTAATGAATATGCTTTGCCTGAAGCACTTGGAGGAGTAGCAGACCATTTAAATATTGTTAGCAATATTCTGATTACAGAACAGCTTGGTCGAGGAGATTTCAGTCTGGCTGCTGGGCTACTTTCTGGTTTTAGTGCAATTAATGCCTTGAGTCGCTGGGGTTCTGAACAGGTTCAGGCTAAATACCTGACCGCTTTTAACCACCTCAATGATCTTAAGGCTACTTTTGCAACTCAAGAAAACTCTTCGGCGTTTAACCCTTTTCAGCTAGATACTCAGGCTGTTTTTAAAGATCAGCAGTTTTATATTACTGGAGAAAAAACCTTGGTCCTCTTAGGTGAAACCGCTGATCTGCTCCTTGTGAGTGCTGACTATAATGGACAAGCTGATGTATTCGTAGCAATACGCGATAGTACGGTAAGTTATAAAAAATGTCCTGCCATGGGACTTAAAGCCTGTGAAACTGTCACATTAAAGTTTAATCAAACTCCTGCTGAGCGGCTGGGAGATGAAGACTTTGACTATAGCGCTTTTCTAGATTTAGGCCAGCTGATGTGGTGCGCACTGGCTATCGGCACTTGTGAGGCTGTAAAAAATTACTGTGTTCGTTATGCAAATGAGCGTATGGCATTTGGTGAGCCTATTTCGCATCGTCAGAGTATCGCTTTTATAATTGCAGATATGGCCATTGAGATTGAGGCAATGCGCATGATGCTCTGGAATGCCGCCAGCCTTGCAGAAGCAGGAGAACCCTTTCACCGGGAGGCTTATCTGGCAAAGCTTTTATGTGCAGAAAAATCCATGAAAATTGGTACTGATGGTGTACAGATTTTAGGAGGCCACGGTTTTACCAAGGAATATCCGGTAGAGCGCTGGTATCGGGACTTGCGAGCCACAGCGATTTTGTATTCTGGCTTACACGCTTAAATCAGCCCATTATTATAAAAAAGGTTAAAAAATGAATTTGCAGAATCCAAAAAAGTATAAGCTGATGGTACAGCAAGCTCGAGAGGTTGCTTTACATGTATTACGTCCTATTTCTCGTAAGTATGACAAAGCTGAACACAGCTACCCTAAAGAACTGGATATGATTGCCTCTCTCATCGATGGAATGAATGAAGGGGGCGAAGGACTGAATGCAGGTGCAGCAGTCGGAAAACGTGGCGCCGACATACAGGGTAATAAAAATGGTGTAAATATGTCCACAGCTCTGGGCATTATGGAAATGTGTTACGGCGATACAGGACTATTGCTCAGTATGCCTCGTCAGGGTTTGGGAAATTCTGCCATCGCAGCAGTGGCCAATGACTCACAGTTAGAACGCTTTAAAGGGATGTGGGCTGCAATGGCAATTACCGAACCGGACTGTGGTTCTGACTCTGCAGCAATCCGAACTACAGCAATTAAAGACGGAACAGATTATATACTGAACGGTGAAAAAATCTTTGTAACATCAGGCCAGCGTGCTGATTCAATTGTAGTTTGGGCTACGCTTGACCCTAAGCTCGGCCGTGCAGCAATCAAATCTTTTGTGGTACCGAAAGGTACAGCGGGTATGAAAGTAGAACGACTAGAGCATAAATTAGGAATAAAAGCTTCAGATACAGCGGCTTTCAGTTTTATTAATTGCCGTGTACCAGCTGAAAACTTACTTGGAAATCCGGATATTGATATAGCGAAAGGTTTTGCTGGAGTGATGGAAACTTTTGACAATACACGTCCGCTGGTGGCTGCTATGGCAGTAGGTTGTGCCCGGGCTTCTCTGGAACGTATCAAGGAAATTTTTAAAGAACAGCTTGACCAGAACTATGCTACACCTTATTTACAAACTTCATATCTCGCTGCACAGATTTATAGAATGGAGGCGGAGTGGGAAGCAGCACGTTTACTCACATTAAAAGCTGCCTGGATGGCAGACAACAAGAAACCGAATTCAAAAGAAGCATCAATTGCCAAAGCTAAAGCAGGTCGAATTGGTAATGAAATTACACTAAAATGTGTAGAGCTTGCAGGTAGCGTAGGTTATGGGGAAGACGAACTGTTAGAAAAATGGGCACGTGACTCAAAGATTCTGGATATTTTTGAAGGTACTCAGCAGATTCAACAGCTGATTATTGCCCGGCGCGAGTTAGGAAAAACTTCCAGCGAACTTAAATAGCAAAGATCCGCTTATAGAGAGACAGACTTACAACTAACTGATTTTTTGTTATAACAGTCTGTCTTCTTTTTAAGTTCTGACTAATTCCAATATGTTTAATTTAAGACTTATTCAATCTAAAGATAATCCATCTATTGCCCAAATTATCCGTACTGTCTCTCAGGAATTCGGCCTTGCCAGTGATGCAGGTTTTGCAGTCTCCGATCCCATCTTGGATGATCTATATCAGATTTATCAAGAACCCAACAGTCGCTATTGGATAGTAGAGAGCACACAGGGAAAAATAGTAGGAGGTGGCGGTATTGCACCGCTACAGGGAGATATTTCAATTCTGGAAATCCAGAAAATGTATTTTCTTCCTGAAACTCGAGGATACGGTTTGGCCAAACAGCTTTTACAACAATGTTTTGAATTTGCACAACAGCAAAACTTCCAGAAAATATATCTGGAAACAACTGCCACCTTATATCAAGCTGTCAAACTTTATGAACGACTAGGATTCGAACGTCTTGATCAGCCTTTAGGTAATACAGGACATAGTAATGCTTGTGAAATATGGATGGCGAAAAAACTGGCTTATTAATATAAAAAGCTGATCAATAAAAAAAAGCACCGAAGTGCTTTTTTTATTTTAAAGGCTATTTAATTTTAGCTTTAGATTTTAGATATTGGGTGTAATCTTCCAGCTCCTGCTGCCCACGTAACTGCTGATAGAGCTTACTTAGCTCCTGAAGCTGTTCCGGTGTTAAAGCATTAGAAGTGGTTTTATTAACATTTGCCACAGCAACCAATACCAGCTCATTAGGCAAGGCTGCTGTAGTTACAGACCACATACCTGCTTTTGGGGCTGCTACACTAAAAGCAGCACGTTCGACTTCGCGCTTTAAGCCTTGAGAACGGGTAAATGTACCAGCGCTCTGGAAAGCTACTTTATGTTTAGCTAAAACCTGTTGAGCTGGTTGAGTTTTAAATTCATCCAGCATAGTTTTAAGCTTCGCGGCAGCTAAACCAGCAGCCTTTTCGTCAATTATTTTAGTTTTAATTGCAGGAGTAGCTTGAGCTAGCGACTGAACTCCTTCAGGCTGATAGTCACGTACTTTAACCCAAACTGCTTCCCCTGTAGCAAGTTGCAGATTGCTAGTTACATTACGATCGCCATTTTTAACATCTTCATTAAAAATACGGGTTTTCACACTTGGGTCATTTAATACTGGATGACGAGTATTTAAACCAACATTTTTAACTGTTTCTATACGTGTACCTTTGATTTCTTGAGGCACCACATCAAGTGAATCGCTACTAACAACCATTTCATTTAAACTGTTTACCGTATCAGTAAACAGGTTTGCAACTTTAGACTTTTGAATTTCAGCAGCGAGATGGCTCTTTTCAGTTTCAAACGAAGGAATATTCTGCGCAAGTGTTTGTGCCTGAATAATATGATAACCATATTGGGTCTTTACGGGTTGAGATATCTGATTTGCTTTTAAACCCAGAACAGCTTTATCAAAAGCTTCAGAATAAACTCCTGTCTGGTAACTTTCAATCAGACCACCTTTCGTTTTAGAGTCCGTATCATCTGAATATTGTGCAGCTGCCTGTGCGAAATTCATCCCTCCTTGAATCTTTGCATAAACCTCGTTAGCGAGTTTCTGCGCTTGGGTTTCGTTTCGGGTATCAGAAGTTGCAATAAGAATATGCTTAACTTCACGCTGTGCATTCTTATTTTGAGCTTCGACAAAATTTGCATAAGCCTGCTGCAATTCAGCACCCGTAACAGGTGCTGCTTTAGCATTTACCTGTTCGGGTGACAAGACAATATAATCCACATCTACATGGGCGGTCTGCTTAAAACTGTTTTTATGCTTCTGATAATAGTTAGCAATGTCATGCTGGCTAACTTGAATATTCTTTTTATATTCATCTAGCGGAATGCTGGACAGGAATAATGTACGTTGCTCAGTCTGCAAGTTAGCAATCTGATTCATGTCAACTTTGCTGACCAGCGTATAATCTACAAATGTACTATTTAACATTTTTAAAGCATGGTCTTGTCGCAAGTTTGCAATCAGGCCCTGACTGGTTAGCCCGACAGAACGCAAGTAGTTTTCATATAATGTCTGAGAAAATTGTCCATTTTGCTGGAAGCTTGGCTGTTGGGCCAGCATCTGTTCAATTTGTGCATCACTTAAAGAAATACCCAGTTTTTCAGCCTGCTGTAAAATCAGATTCTGTGCAATCAGATGATCCAGTGCCGTTTGCTGAATAAAAGGCTGATTCAGCAAGGTCTCATCGCCATTTACAAAGTTTAAATATTGTTCTTTATAAGATTTAGTCAGTGACTCTAGTTCTTTTTTGGAGATCTCTTGCCCGTTTACTGTAGCAGCGACATTTTCTTTATTACCCCCGCTAAAATATCCTTCAATACCTACAAATGCTAAAGGGGTCAAAAACAAAATTAGCAGGACGATACCAAGCCAACCCTTTATGACTTTACGAAAAGATTCCATAAGTATTCCAATATTTTATTTCGAAGGGATTTTAACTGAAAAACACAAGTGAATGAATGTATAAAGCCAGGCTTTTCTTCATTTTAATAAAAAACGCGCCTTCTGGCGCGTTCTTGAGCCACAAAAGATTAAGCTACAGAATCTTTTAAGCCTTTACCTGCTTTAAAGCTAGGCACTTTGCTTGCTTTAATTTGTAATTCTTCACCAGTTTTAGGATTACGGCCAGTACGAGCCGCGCGTTCTTTCACGCCAAAAGTACCGAAACCCACTAGAGTTACAGTATCACCCTGTTTAAGCGCTTCTGTAATTGAAGCAATAGTCGCATCCAATGCCTTACCAGCATCAGTTTTAGACAATCCCCCTTTTTCTGCAATCGCATCAATTAATTCTGATTTATTCATGAAGATAACGTCCTCTTGATATCGTTTGTTTAAGAACCAAGGCTGTAGTTTAAAAGGCCATGACGCCTTTATAGCAATGCTTTAGGGGAAAACGCAATACTGAAAAATAAGATTTCGCAAAAATTAATGCTAAAAAAATGTTGAAAAATTAGGAAAGTTAAGATTCAGACTGCTTTTTCAACTCTTGTTCTTTCAATATCTGGTTTTCTTTTACTAAAACGTCAACCTTATGATGTAATTGTAATATTAACTGTTCCAGATGTTGAATATCTTTAGTAGTAGCCAGTCCGATCCTGCTTAATGAATTCTGAATACTGTGATCTATAGATTTTTCTACGCCATCCTTGATTTCATGAACCGGATTTCGAGAGGGTTCAGTTATTTTACTACCAGCTTCAGCAGAATCTGATGTCTTAGATTCCAGCTCTTCTCCAACCTTGACCAGTGAGTCAAATAATTTATTTCCTTCTTCTTCAGCACGAGAAAATGCACCCAAGCCAGCCAGCCAAATCTGTTTAGTATATTTTCTGAAATCCAGAGCAGACTTTCGGCCGCTTCTTGTACTGTTCTTGGTTCCAGGAATTTTTCTATTTAATGTTGTTTCTTCAACCAGATCCGTTTTGGTATTATCCATTTAAACAATCTCCTGAATATTTTATAAACATTATACTGCATTTAGCTACAAAAATAGCCCTATAATAACAACGCCCGGGCTTGATCGTTTGATTAAACTGTTCTACAAAGCACATTAAATCAGTAAATTATTAAGAGTATGCAGCAGTCTCAGTTCGGGTTAGAGACGGGACGCTCTATTAAATACTAAAGGATGAAGATATATGAGCGAGTCGCAACAAAGAACAAATCATCATTTGTTGCTCACCATTGTGATGATCGTACTGGAAACGGTTTTTTCTTTTGTGTTGAAGCATGATCGGGTCGTTCGCGTACACGCCAAAAAATTTGTTGAAAAGCAAATCGTACTTAAAATTAATAGTTATCTACCCTATTTTGATTTTTATGTACAGTTTAGTCCTCATGGTCTGCTTTTTGACAGCCGTGCTCCTGTAAAGCCAGTTGATTTAGAGATTAACTCTACCCTGCTAGATTTATTACGCATCATTATTTTCGGTAATCGTCGTAGTATTAAAGCCATGCGTATTGCAGGAGATCCTTTATTACGTGACGAGTTTCGTGATCTTATTTTACACTTTAGTGTACCAAAACTATTTGCTGACTGGCGTCAGTGGTTAAAAGAAGCCCCTCAAGAAGATGAAGTCATTGCGTCAAGAAAACGTATTGCCCCTCTACTTGAAAAAATTGACCAGCAGCGAGTACAAATTAACTCACTTTTGGTGGAAGTAAAATTGCATAAAAGCCGTATTCGACGTATTGAGCAAAAAAACAAATATTTAAAGCTATCTTTATTGGTTATAAGCCTGCTTTTTATTACTTTATTGATATATACTTTATGGCCAAAATAAAAATATTTTTACTTAGGTTTTAAAACATTACAATTAACCGTAAAAAAACTTGACTATTTTAGTCGGGATTCTTAAAATCTATATATCTAGTCTCAACATGTGTATCGAGTCATGCGCTTAACCACTCGCGGTCGCTACGCAGTGACTGCTCTACTTGATTTAGCTTTGCAGCCAACTGAACAAACGATCACGCTAGCAGAAATTGCTGCCCGCCAAACTATTTCAGTCGCTTACCTTGAGCAGTTATTTGCTAAATTGAAGCGTCATGGTTTAGTTTCCAGTGTTCGCGGTGCTAATGGCGGTTATCACCTTGCACGAACTGCAGATGAAATTACTGTGTTAGAAATTATTGAAGCTGTAAATGAAACTGTTGATGCAACACGCTGCGACCATAAAGGTAACTGTCAAAATGGTGCAATGTGCTTGACTCACGATTTATGGCAAGAACTCTCCCATCACATTGCCGATTATCTTGCGAAAATCACTCTGGCTGATCTTGTAGCCCGTGACAACGTACAGACCGTTGCTATTCGCCAAAACGCACCAGGTTTTGATTCAGCTCTTTTATCGGTTACAGGTATTTGACATGAAACGTCCAATTTATCTTGATTATGCAGCAACTACGCCAGTTGACCCACAGGTTGCTGAACGTATGATGGAATGCTTAACCTTTGATGGTACTTTTGGTAATGCAGCTTCTCGCTCACATGCATATGGCTGGCAGGCAGAAGAAAAAGTTGAATACGCTCGCGAGCAGGTGGCCAACCTGGTTAAAGCTGATCCACGTGAAATTGTCTGGACTTCGGGTGCAACAGAATCTGACAACCTTGCGCTCAAAGGTGTAGCTCAGTTCTATGCTTCCAAAGGCAAACACATTATTACCAGCAAAATTGAACATAAAGCTGTACTTGATACCTGCCGTGAGCTGGAAGAGCAAGGTTTTGAAGTTACTTATCTGGAACCACAGCCACAAACAGGTTTAATTACGCCTGAAATGGTTCAGGCAGCTCTTCGTCCGGATACTATTCTTGTATCTTTAATGATGGTTAACAACGAAATCGGCACCATTACTGATGTTGCTGCTATTGGTGAATTGACCCGTGCCAATAAAACCTTCTTCCATGTAGATGCTGCACAGGCAGCCGGTAAGGTTGAAATTGATCTTTCTACCATGAAAATTGATTTGATGAGTTTCTCAGCTCATAAAAT
Organism: Acinetobacter sp. UNC436CL71CviS28; assembly: GCF_000620525.1. Classification (NCBI taxonomy): domain Bacteria; kingdom Pseudomonadati; phylum Pseudomonadota; class Gammaproteobacteria; order Moraxellales; family Moraxellaceae; genus Acinetobacter; species Acinetobacter sp. UNC436CL71CviS28. Next base: position 61,884 of record NZ_JIBB01000014.1, on the reverse strand, counting down.
CTATGGTCCTAAAGGTATGGGCGCACTTTATGTACGCCGCACTCCACGTGTACGTCTAAAGGCTCAGATGCATGGTGGTGGTCATGAGCGTGGCATGCGTTCTGGTACTCTGCCAACACATCAAATTGTTGGTATGGGCGAAGCATTCGAACTGGCAGGTAAAAACCTCCAGGCTGAACAGCAACGTCTGCGTGTATTGCGTGACAAGCTCTGGAATGGCCTGCAAGATCTTGAACAGGTTTTCTTAAATGGTCACCCGACTCAGAACGTTGCCAACTATTTAAATGTCAGCTTTAATTTCGTTGAGGGTGAATCCTTAATGATGGCACTTAAAGATGCTGCAGTTTCAAGTGGTTCGGCCTGTACTTCTGCAACCCTCGAACCATCATATGTACTGCGTGCACTAGGTTTGTCAGACGAACTTGCACATAGCTCTATCCGCTTCAGTTTCGGCAAATATACAACTGAAGAAGATATTGATCACGTATTGGAAATTACCAAAGCTGCTGTTGAGAAATTACGTGAACTTTCTCCGCTTTGGGATATGTATAAAGAAGGTATCGACCTTTCTTCAGTTGAATGGGCTGAACACTGATTTATTGAAATAAGTGTTTTTACCCTCATATTAATATTAAGGCTGACCCCGAGGTTTGGAGAAGCATCATGGCTTATAGCGAAAAAGTAATTGATCATTACGAAAATCCCCGTAATGTGGGCGTGTTAGATAAAAACGCAGAAAATGTAGGTACTGGCATGGTGGGTGCACCAGCATGTGGTGACGTTATGCGTCTTCAGATTCAAGTGAACGATAGCGGTGTAATTGAAGAAGCACGTTTTAAAACTTATGGTTGTGGTTCTGCTATTGCTTCAAGCTCCCTAGTTACCGAATGGTTAAAAGGCAAGACTCTTGATCAGGCGCAAGCGATCAAGAATATTGATATTGCGACTGAACTCGCATTACCGCCGGTTAAAGTTCACTGCTCTGTATTGGCAGAAGATGCGATTAAAGCAGCTATTGAAGATTATCGTAGCAAGAAATCTCAAGCCTGATTAGACGTATCCTAGATAAATTAATGGAGTTTTCATGATCCACTTAACTGAAACTGCTGCAACTCATATTCGAAATTACCTGCAGAACCGTGGTAAGGGTGAAGGCATTCGTATTGGTGTGAAAACTTCTGGTTGTTCCGGTTTGGCTTATGTTCTTGAATTTGTTGATGATATTAATGAACATGATCAAGTTTTTGACCAGGCCGGTGTAAAAGTCTTCGTAGATCCTAAAAGTCTGGTTTACCTGAATGGTTTAGAAATGGACTATGTAAAAAATGGCTTAAATGAAGGCTTTGAGTTCAACAACCCGAACCAGAAAGGTGAATGTGGTTGTGGTGAATCTTTCACAGTCTAAATTACCTTTCTCATGTATCGAAGTTAAAACAGTGCTTCTAGCACTGTTTTAACTGTATTTACTAGCCTGGAAATCATCTTTCATGAATCACTTTGAGTTGTTCAATCTTCCTGTAGCACTCGATATTGATTTGGCAATTTTAAAAAATCAGTTTTTAAAATTGCAGCAACAATATCATCCAGATAAAGCCACAGATAAAGACCAAGCACTGATCAAATCAAGTGAAATTAATCAGGCATACAAAATTTTATCACAGGTTGATAGCCGTGCAGCCTATTTGCTGGCCTTAAAAAAGCAGGACTATCATCTTGACCAATCTATTAATGATTTTGAATTCTTGCAGTCAGCTCTGGAAATTCGAGAACAGCTAGATGAAGTTACCGATACTGAGCAGCTTCAAACACTTAAAGAAGAAGTCAGACAATGGATAGATGGACTGGTCCGTGAATTCAAGATTGATTATCAGCAAGAAGACTGGGCTGAAGCACGTGATACCGTGCGTAAATTGCGTTTCTTTCAGAAAGTTTTGAATGACATTGATAAAGCTGAAGACCAGTTATTAGATGATGACAGCTTTGATTTAGATGATGACTATTAATTTTATTTTTATTACTTGTTTACAAGGGATTTAATACATGGCTCTCTTGCAAATTGCTGAACCGGGTCAATCAAGTGCGCCACATGAACACCGTATTGCAATCGGAATTGACTTAGGAACCACGCACTCGCTTGTCGCGACCGTATTATCAGGAAAAACCAAAGTACTGAATGACGAACAAGGTCGTGTATTACTCCCATCTATTGTGCATTACGGCTTAGATTCGACTCACTATGGCGAAGAGGCCAAGCCTTTTGTTACTAGTGACTCCAAAAACACCATTATTTCTGTTAAGCGCTTCATGGGACGCTCACAGACAGATATTAAATTTCAGCACCCATACACATTAGTGGGTGAAGCCAGTCAGATGCCTGCCTTTGAAACTGTACAAGGCCATAAAACTCCTGTTGAAATTTCTGCTGATATTTTAAAGCAATTAAAGAGCCGTGCCGAAGTAAGCTTACAAAATCCGGTAAATGGTGCAGTCATTACCGTACCGGCCTATTTCGATGAAGCTCAACGTCAGGCTACCCGTGATGCAGCTCAGCTTGCCGGACTTAATGTCTTACGTCTATTAAATGAGCCTACAGCAGCAGCTGTAGCTTATGGTTTAGATCAGGCAACCAATCTTGCAACTGATCGTAACTATGTGATTTATGACCTAGGTGGCGGCACTTTTGACGTTTCAATTTTACGTTTCAGTCAAGGTGTATTTGAAGTTCTGGCTACTGGAGGCCATACAGCCTTAGGTGGTGATGATCTGGATCGGTTAATTGTAAAGTGGGCAAAAAAAGAACTTAATATTGAAACATTCAATGATCAGGAATATGCACAGGTATTGTTTGCTGCACGTCGGGCAAAAGAAGCGTTAACAAATGCCGATTCGACCATGTTGACGATATTGGACCATACTTTACAGCTTGACCGCCCAACCTTTGAAAGCATTATTAAAGTTGCACTGGATAAAACGATTAGCGTCTGTAAACGTGTTTTGCGTGATGCTAAACTTGAATTATCGGATATTCAGAATGTTGTATTGGTTGGGGGATCTACTCGCTCTTATGCAGTCCAGCGTGCTGTTGCAGAAGTATTCAATCAGGAACCGCTTTGTACTATTAATCCAGATGAAGTTGTGGCAATTGGTGCAGCTATTACTGCGAACCAACTGATTGGTAATACTCAAGAAGGTTCATTATTGTTAGATGTTACACCATTATCGCTTGGTCTTGAAACCATGGGTGGACTGGTAGAACGTCTGATTGGGCGTAACACCCCCATTCCGGTAGCTCGCCGTCAAGAATTTACGACTTATCAAGATGGTCAGACTGCTATGCTGATTCATGTCGTGCAAGGTGAACGTGATCTAGTAGAACACTGCCGCAGTTTGGGACGTTTTGTATTACATGGTATTCCACCTATGACTGCCGGACAGGCCCGTATCGAGGTCACCTTTCAGGTGGATGCGGATGGTTTGCTAACAGTAAGTGCCAAAGAAACTACGTCTGGTGTAAATGCCAAAATTGATATTAAACCTTCTTATGGCCTTTCAGAAGCAGATACTGAACGTTTACTCCTTGAGGGTTTCAAATATGCTGAAGAAGATAAAGATTTACGGCACCTACAAGAAACCAAAGTAGAAGCACAACGTGAACTGGAAGCACTGGAGCAAGCATTAAAGGTTGATGCCGAGCTTTTATCCAAAGACCAGTTAACCGAACTTCAAGCTGCAAAAAATGCTTTAAAAGGCCAATTGGAGCAAAATGATATTCATTCAATTGAGCAGGCAGTTAAACAGCTCAAAGTCCATAGTGATACTTTCGCAGCCTTACGTATGAATCAGCATATTGATCATGCATTAAAAGGTACTAAACTTGATGATTGGTCAAACTCAAACTAGAAAACAGGTAATGACTTATGCCACGTATTAAAGTTCTTCCGCATGCGCAAATTTGCCCAGAAGGTGCCGAGTTTGAAGTTGAACACAATGCCAATCTCTGTGAAAGCCTATTGAAAAATGGCATCAAAATTGAACATGCCTGTGATATGTCCTGTGCCTGTACGACTTGCCATGTCATTGTACGGCAGGGGTTCGACAGCCTTAAAGAAATGAATGATGTAGAAGCAGATCTACTAGACCGTGCTTGGGGGCTAGAGCCTGACTCTCGACTTTCCTGTCAGGTAAAAGTGGTAGAGGAAGATCTGGAAATTGAGATACCTAAATACACTATTAACCACGCTTCTGAAAATCACTAAAAAAAGCCCCTTACGTAAGGGGCTTTTTTAATAGGAACATTAATAACAAGAGTTTAAAACTGATCAACCTTCATATCATTAAAATTTTTACGATTTGAGGTATTCACATGTTCTTGCTCGACCGGCTTGATTTCATCAGCCAGATTAAGCTTAGCTACGCCATGAGAATTCGTTAATTTTTGCTGGGTACGGATGCGCTCAATCATTTGCTCCAGTACTTCCACCAGCTCACTATATTCAAAGTTTTCTACTTCTTCCAGATTAAGAATCAGATGAAATCCTTTATATTCATAATCAAACCATTGCTGATGCTCAAGCCGATGTACCGAGAATTTTTCCATAACTTGCCAAGTACGGACAGGTTCCTGAAATCCCTTTAAATAAATAGGTGTTTTAGGAATACACAGAAATTCACTTCTGATCAGTTTATAAGTTTCATCCGCAATCAGGATCTCGTCAATCTCGGCGGCATATTGTAGACGTGCAGCCAAATTAGCATCTCGACCCACAATCGTATAAGCCATACGATGAGCAGCACCATAATTACCCACATGGCAATATCCTGTACTGATCCCCATACGGATATGTAACGCCGGATATCCCATTTTTTTCCAACGTTCACGTAATAACTTCATCTGCTGGCGCATAGCAATTGCCATTTCGATACAAGTTTTCGCGTCCTGCTCTACGCCTTGACTATCTGGATCACCAAAGAAAATCAGTATGGCATCACCCATAAATTTATCAACGGTAGCGCCATATTGCTTGGCGATATCTGTCATATGGCTCAGATATTCATTTAATAAAAATGCCAGATCATCAGGAATCAGAGTCTCAGAAAGTTCAGTAAATCCTTGGATATCTGAAAAAAAGATTGTCATTTTTTTTCGTTTGTATTCAATTTTAGCCTCTACTTCACCATTCATAATCTGCTGACAGAGCTGTAAAGGAGCATAGCGGCTTAACTGATTTGCAAACTCAATATAACGGTTCATTTGTTCAAAATAGTAAAGACGCTGCTGATCGAGCTTTTGAATATGCTGATTCTGATAATAATTACCTAAATTAATAAAAATGATGAGGCATAATAAACCGATGACTGTCAGTTCTGGTGAAGTAACTTCAAAGTACTGGAGAGTGCCAAAGACAAACAGGCTATGAAAATAAAAAATAATTATGCTCAGTAAGGCAGCAACCGAAGCCATCAAAAAAGAAATTTTATTATTGATTGATGTGTAAACCAGACCAAAGATAGCTAGAAAAGTAAGGGTCAAGCTCAGGTGTACAGCAGCCAATGTAGTGGCCACAACAATCACATCTAGTAAGAATAATATATTTCTTTTTATTTTATAGTCAAAGCGGTACTTCAACCAACGCTCTAGGCGCCGGCTTACTAGTAAAATCCCCAAAAAAGCAAATGGAAGATAAATTTGATAATTGGTCTCTGGAGCGGTGAAATAATAGATCACCACTGTCAAAGACAGCATGAGATAACCAATTAATCGATGTATAAACTCGAAATGTAAAGGATGCTGCTTTCCTGTTACACGGTTTAGCGACACTCCCGCTCTCCAGTGACTGCGTGAAGACCATACCGGTAGCATGGTCTTGAACAGGTGTCTACTACTAATCCATACGCCAATCAAACGGCATATCACCCTGACCACGCAGCGCCAGCATTAATGTCTGACGCATATGTGCCAGAACATCATTGGTATAAGGTACAGCAGGTGTACCCCATACAGGTTTAGGCCATGCAACATCATTCTGATAGCGAACAACATGATGGAAATGCAATTGTGGAACCATATTGCCCAAAGCAGCTACATTCATTTTATCTGCCCGGAACACACGGGCAAGCTGACTTGATAGCCAGCTTGATTCGCGTAAGAATTGTTCTTGGTCAGCTTGGCTAAGTTCGTATAATTCAGTAATGCCAGGTACACGTGGCACAAGGATAAGCCACGGGAATTGCATATCATTCATCAGACGACATGTTGAAAGCGGAAAATCGCCAACAAAAAAAGTATCTTGAGCAAGTTGTGGATGCAAACTAAACATATCTTTATAAATGATGCAATAACAATGATAGCTAATACTATCACATCCAATATGGTGTGAATATTCTGAGAACTGCCTTTCCTTACAAATAATTATTAATTTATCTCAAATTTTATAAGTCCAAGATAAATGAATAAAGGTACCTGTTGCTTTAAGTTTTTTTTATTACTTACTGATACTTAACCCGTCAAAAAGGTTTGCGAAGACTTGTTCAGTCCTCGCCTTATTTTAGCGATTTAAGTCTGCAGTTAACTGGTCAAGAAGTTTCAAAATAAACTCAATTCTTTGTTCATACTCTTCTAGCATGACCAGCACCTTTAAGCGTTGCCCACCCTCCATGCGAAAGTGAGTCGGCTGTTTTTGCATAAGCTGGATAATACTGATCGCCTGAACAGCTGTATCAGGTGAAAATTCGATACTTCCCCCGTGACTTCCAATATCCACCTTGGTAATTCCAAGTTGTTCCGCTTTCAGACGAATCTGATGCACACTGAATAACTGTTTGACTGGTTGCGGTGCAAGACCGAAACGGTCAACTAGCTCCATACGAATATTATCGAGCTTATCTTGTGTATCGGCATTACTGATACGCTTGTAAAACAAGAGCCGCTGGTGTACATCCCCTAAATATTCATCTGGAATGAGTGCTGGCATGTGCAGGTTAATCTCTGCAGTTAAGGAAAGCGGAGCATCAAAATTTGGGGTCTTGCCCTGCTGAATTGCTTTGGTCGCTTTTTCAAGCATTTCCATATATAGACTATAGCCAATAGCCTGCATAGAACCACTTTGCTGCTCACCTAACAGTTCACCTGCCCCACGGATTTCAAGATCTTCTGTAGCAAGCATAAAACCGGCGCCCAGATTAGAAGCACGTTGAATGGCATCTAAACGTTTCTCTGCATCACCTTTTAAAGCTTTAATCGAAGGTACCAGCAAGTAGGCATAAGCCTGATGATGGGAGCGCCCAACACGCCCACGTAATTGATGTAATTGTGCCAAACCTAATTTATCTGCCCGTTCAATAATAATAGTATTTGCATTAGGGACATCAATACCAGTTTCAATAATGGTCGAGCAAACCAGCACATTATACTGTTTGTGATAAAACTGTTGCATTACCTGCTCGAGTTCACGTTCACGCATTTGTCCATGTGCAACGGCAACTCGTGCTTCAGGAACAAGTGCACGGATATTCTCTGCAGTACGTTCAATACTGTCGACTTCATTATGAAGGAAATATACCTGACCACCGCGAAGTAATTCCCGCAAAATAGCCTCTTTGATAGAAGCATCAGTATGCTCCTGTACAAATGTCTTTACAGCCAGACGGCGTGCTGGTGGAGTGGCAATAATCGACAGGTCACGCATGCCTGAAAATGCCATATTTAATGTACGTGGAATCGGTGTTGCTGTCAGAGTAAGCATATCGACATCTGCACGCATTGCTTTAATACGCTCTTTATCACGCACCCCGAAACGGTGTTCTTCATCGACAATCATTAGTCCCAGATCTTTAAACTGTACATTTTCCTGTAAAAGTTTATGAGTCCCAATTACAATATCGACTTTACCGTCTGCAAGATCCTGAATATTTTTTACATGGGCCTTGTTTGAACCAAAACGAGATAGCACTTCAATACGAACCGGCCAGTCTGCAAAACGGTCTTTGAATGATTCATAGTGTTGCTGGGCTAACAGAGTTGTCGGTACCAGTACCGCGACCTGTTTATTATTCTGTACTGCTACAAAAGCGGCACGCATTGCCACTTCGGTTTTACCAAAGCCTACATCACCACAGACCAGCCGGTCCATAGGCTCAGCTTTTTGCATATCATATAATGTCGCTTCAATAGCATTTGCCTGATCCAGGGTTTCTTCATAAGCAAAACCACTGGCAAACTGCATATACAGACTCTGATCTATTTCAAAAGCAAATCCGGGCTTGGCATGACGGCGGGCCTGAATATGCAGGAGTTCTGCAGCCACATCATGAATTTGCTCAAGTGCTTTCCGTTTAGCCTTGTTCCAGGCATCACTACCAATCTTATGTAGCGGAGCCAAATCCGGGTCACCGCCACTATAACGGCTAATAAGATGCAAGTTAGTAACGGGCACGTATACTTTCGCACCTTCTGCATAATCCAGCTGCAGAAACTCATACTCCTGATCATCAATACTTAAGGTAACCAGCCCTGCATAACGTCCTACACCATGGTCAATATGTACAACAGGTGCACCAATGCTCAGTTCAGTCAGACTACGAATTAAAAATTCTTCAGAAACTTCCTGTTGACGCTTACGACGTCGCTGAACTACCCGGTGCTCATACAACTGATTTTCAGAAATAACGGTCAGCTGATCATTAATGATTAATCCACGCTCAAGTGGAGCAGTAGTAATTGCAATTTTATACTGATCATTCTGAAAAATATTGAAATTTGCAACAGTAGGAATATCACCCAGAGTCGAGCGTAAGGCATCACGTAAACTTTCGCGACGTCCTGCACTTTCAGTTACCAGTAAAACTGGATGCTGAGCGTTATCGATATATTCTTTAACCTGATGAAATGGTTTTTCATGTTTAGGATTAACCGGAAGCCGGGGCGGCTCTGAAACCGCCATATTTATCACACCCGCCTTTTCTTCAAATTGTTCAGATGATGCAATAATTCGGGGAAAATGATTGAGTAACTCAAGTAAAGCATTCGGTTTTAAGAATAAATCTTCTGGTGGCAGAATAGGCTGGTCTGCATTATGACGTCGATCTTCATAACGACGATTAACATCCTTCCAGAAGGTGATCAAACATTCATCTAAATCCCTATCTGTAATGACAATGGAATGCTGAGGTAAGTATGCCGATAGCATGCCTTGAGTTTGAATTGACTGTTTACTAAAGAATAATGGCAGATAGAAATCAATACCCGGTGATGCAATACCTTCCATGACATCCTGATAAATAGGATTCTTTTTTGGATTGGCAGTCGGAAAGCTCTCAGCATAACGGTCACGGAAGGTAGAACGTCCGTCCTTTAACGGAAACTCTTTTGCTGGTAGAACCTTGAATTGAGTTAAATTACTTGTTGTTCTCTGAGTTTCCGGATCAAAAAATTTAAGGCTATCAATTTCATCATCAAACAGATCTATACGGATGGGTGCCTCCTGACCCGAAGCATAGATATCCATAATACTACCGCGTACCGCGAACTCTCCATGATCGTAAACTGTATCTACTAAAAGATAACCAGCCTGTACCAGACGTAGTTTCTGCTGTTCAAGATCAAATTTTTGACCGACACGTATATCGAAATGCTCGCCTAATATCCAGGAAGTTGGAGCAACTCGCTGTGCCAATGTAGAGGCTGAAAGTAGTAATATGCCCTGCTGAGGCATATTAGAAAGTATAGCCAGGCGCTCCGAGACAATATCCTGATGGGGAGATAACCGGTCATAAGGCAGGATTTCCCAATCCGGGAAAATAATCGGTTTTATACCGTAGAACTCCAGCTCACTCTCGAGCTGGGCTACATGCTGGTTATTTTTAGCCACCAAGACTAATAATTGCCGTGATTGTTCAGCAATTTCTTTAAGCAATAGTGCGGCTGAAGAACCAAGTAAAGAGCCTACCCAGCGCTTTTCACCTGCCTTCAATTGTTTTAAATTAAGTTGAGAGATTTCTTTCTGGAACATGTAGATAGATTTAGGCCTAAATGTCATTGCCCATAATATCATGATGTTTTTCGACTTTTAGTTATTTTTAATAAAGACCTTGAAGAATAAAACTATCTATACTCTATCTCGCAGAAATTTTTTATAGTAGCTATTCAGCTTTTCAATAACTTTTTTCAGTTCTTTTAAATTTTGCTCATTATTTCCCAAGCGCTCAACATAACGGCCTGTGGCAATTTCCAGGTCTATTTTTTCATTAATCTGCAAACTGATTTCAAATAATTTTTTTAAATCTTGAAAATTTTCAAGCTTACGATTTGAAAAATATTCAAGACGATTATTTAAATCACTTAGCACAATCCCATCAACGATAGGCCCTTGATCTTGATCAAAGTGAATATTTTGTTCACGTAAATAGGATTGTTCTTCGGTCTCTTTAGCTGTAGTTTTGAAGAGTCGGACAAGTTTGTTAAACATATTTCTAAATCACAGATTAAAATATAAATTTTGAGTCTAAATATAAGCTGTCAAAATAAATAGATTGAATAAAAGATGATAGATTAAAAAAATTGGGCTACTCATATCAAAATAAAAAGCACTTTTATTCAAGTGCTTTTTACTGGTATTCAATGCAGTTTTTTGCGCTTTAGTTAGCCACCGTACTGCTCTTGAAGATAACGAACAATTTTTGCTGATTCAAACATCTTTGTATTAGTATTTGGATCTATCATATAAGGGACCTGAATATCTCGCCCCATCACCTGCATGACTTGCTCACGTTTCCCACCAGAAACAGGCACATACTTGCCTGGCTTAAGTCTTAATTTTGCTGGCCCCATATCTTGCCAGCGTTCCTTGGCAACATTATGCAAAATATATGGAATTTCCAGCTCACTCAGTACGCTACGAACTACGCGTGAATAAGGGCTGCCTTCAAAACTCCATAATTCTAGTAATTGCTCAGGCGCATCACCTGTATTGACCTTAGAAAAAGCACCTCTTAACCCATTAACAAGAGTTCCCACAATAGCAACATAAGGTATTTTCGGATAATTCTGATAGGCTTTAGGTACTCGCCCATTCCTGCCATAGTACTTGAATAAGTGAGCAATAATCTGCTCCGATTCATACAGTTTGTCGCCGGTGTTTTCATCAATCAGAAAAGGAAATTGCAGTTTACCGCCCTCTTTTTGGACTATGGGCCTGAAACGGGTACCATTACGTGGACAAGGGTAGATTTCCACATCCAGATTTAAAAGTGTCAATACTTCCCGTACACGACGGCAAAATGGTGAAGCTTCAAACTCATAAAGCTTGAGTGGTTTTTCGGGCTGATGAGGATGGGGCGTTCCCGATACACCTCTTCCACCTTCTGTAAAACTAGAAACCAGCGCCTGAATTACTTTAGTTTGATGATTCACCATATTTTTTCCTTATAATTATGCTTCTACAAGCTTTTCTTTCGATATGACAATACCATTATTATCGGCATAAATATAATCACCGGCATGAATAGTCACTCCACCAAAATACAAAGTTACATCAACTTCGCCAATGCCTTTACGGTTACTTTTTTGTGGAATGGCAGCCAATGCATGTACCCCCAGATCCAGCTCTGCAATTGCATCAACATCACGTATACAGCCATAAATAATTACGCCATTCCAGTGATTCTTTACAGCTGATTCAGCAATCATGTCACCCATAAGTGCACATCGCATGGAAGCACCGCCATCTACTACCAGTACTTTACCCGTTCCATCTGTAGCAAGAAGCTCTTTCACCCTTGAGTTGTCTTCGAAACATTTTACTGTAACCACTTGTCCACCAAAGGTTTTACGCAACCCGTAACTTTTAAAGTATTTACCATCAATTGATGGACACATTACTTGTAGTTCTTTATCAGGATTATTATCTAGCAGGTCACAGGTTACGAATTCTGTATTCATGTCTTATCTCCAATTACGGCATATTCTGTATAGCTAAATTATCATAAACTTTATATTTTTCAGTCTGATTTTGCGCTGCCTTGACCATAGTATGAGCTACTTGCCGAGCTGTCACAGGTTTGTATTTAAAATTACCAGGAATATATTTTTCAACTGTACGAAACAGGTTCTGGCTTAAATCCTCCAGAATACGGCTTTCCTGACGCTCTCCGAGCAATAGCGAAGGCCTTATAAATGATATCCGGTTCATATCCATGCTTTGGATATAATCTTCAAGCTCACCTTTAACCCGGTTATAAAAAAATATAGATTCAGATGCTGCACCCATTGCACTTACCAAGAGGAAATGTAGCACATCATCCTGAACCAGCTCAGCAAAATGCGCATTAATGCCGAAATCAGTATTATAAAATGCCTGTTTAGAACCTGCTTTTTTGATGGTAGTGCCAAGACAGCTAAATGCATGAGTATGGCCACTTACATCCTCATCATTTAACATAAAAAAGTCAGATACGACCAACTGCTCTACTTTAGACATTTGCTTATATTCGGCATCTTCTTGCCGCACTGCTACAGTAATGCGTTCACATTCAGCCAGTTGATGTAATTCTCGAACTAGCTCTCGTCCAACTAGCCCTGTTGCTCCAATTACGATGGCACTTTTGATATTTTCAGTCATTTTTTAGCCTATCTTCTTAAATTTCTTATAATCTAACGTTTTCTCTCATTTTTATCTTCAAGTAAAATGTTGTGAAAGCGTCGCGACACTTGACTTCGGCGTGCCATTTCATCAAAATATGGCACTTGTTTACGGGCTGGTTATGGTGTCTTCTGGTGAAGGTCAGTTTCAACTACAGCCCGCCCAGACCAATCTATTTCAAGGAGTGCAAGAGTGGCAAACTCTGCTCAGGCAAAAAAACGTGCGCGTCAAAATGTTACAGCGCGCAAACACAACGCGAGCTTGCGTTCTATGGTTCGTACCTACATCAAGCGTACTTTAAGTGCAATTGCTGCTGGTGATTATGCAGTAGCTACAGAAGCTTATAAAAAAGCTGTTCCTGTAATCGACCGTATGGCTGATAAAGGCATCATCCATAAAAATAAAGCAGCTCGTCATAAGAGCCGCTTAAACACTCAAGTTAAAGCTCTAGCTTCTAACTAAGTGATATATGTAAAAAAGCCCTATAATGGGCTTTTTTTCTGGCTAAAATTTCTCTAGCTCAATTTTTTTTGCTATTTAGAGTAGTAGATATTATTAAAAATAAGAATACTGATATTATTCTGTATGAAATTTAAAGGATTATTACTTATTATCCTCTGACTTACTGAATATTTTTTATCTATCAATTATTATAGAATTTTCTACGGAACCTGTCAGTTGTTATCCTCAGGAAATGTTTGCTTGCTGGGCCTGAAACTGCTGAATAGACAGTTCTTTTAACTCACCTCGCCAAATCCACTTCAGTTTACTATGGTCAAAATCTTCACCTTCAAACCATAGAAATAATCCCTCCATCATTTGTGGCCAGTCGGCTTGGCTAATTTGAGTATGTCCTGAAATTATGGCGACAATAGCAGCAATAATGGTGTCATGACTTACTGCCAGACTTAGACCTCGACAGTTCTGCGGATGAGTGCTGTAAATCAGCTCAAGTACATCCATTACGCCCATAATAGGATTCTTCATACCAGGTAATGTGTTATTGACAAAACTGTTGATAAAGCCCAGTGCACCCTGCTGTTTAAAATAAGGTGCAGCCTGCTGGATATCCAGTACAAAGCTTCCAGGTTCTACCAGTAGACCCTGCTCAACAATTTCAATCGAATGTGTATTTAAAGCCGGAGTTACCTGATCTGCCCCTTCAATCATCAAAGCAGCTGTATCAATACAGCGCTGAATAGGGCTCGAAATACAATGCTGAATCAAGCGATCCGTATTTTTAATGAGATAAGCACCCCATTCATGGGCTAAGTCACGGCCTTGTTCTGTTAACTGCAGGTCGTACCCAGCCAATCCCTGCCCTGCTACAATTTCTCTTAAAGAATGCCGTGTAAACAAGGTTACAGGCACTGAGGCTTCTGGTAACAGTTCCAAGGCTTTATGCATACTGGGCGGCAGTAACTTCAGCGACATAGAATTTCTTAATAACTCAATTTATCTATTACTATAGCATGAGAGTGAGCTGATGTTCAGGGTTAAAGCTTTACTTGCGCCAAAGCCTCAAGCGAGAGAGTCCGTGTTACCTGATTAGTAAATGCTATAAACCCGTTATTTAATACACTGCTACGCGCATTATAGGTAAAAGGTTCTTTCTGTAAACTCAACAGGCCACCACCGATACTTTCCAAAAGCCCCTGCCCGGCGCTTGTATCCCATTCAGAAGTCGGGTGAAAGCGCGGGTAAATATCGATCACGCCTTCTAGCATCATACAAAATTTATAAGCACTCCCCGCTTCACGTCGTACCACGGGGTACTGCTGCGCAATATGATCCATAAATTGCTGATAGCGTATATCTTTGCTGCCGTGGCTTAACCCTACCTGGATTTGCTTATAATCTGCTAGATTTTGCTGATACTGATACCATTGCCGCTGACTGAATTGATAGCGAAATGGTAAATCTTGAAGATAGCCCATGTACATGCGCTTTTCACAAGGTACAACAATGACTGAAAATATAGTTTTATGATGCCTAATCAAGCTGAGATTAATCGTAAACTCATCACGTTCATGAATGAATTCTTTAGTGCCGTCAAGAGGATCTAGCAGCCAGCAAAGCGGCCATTGATGACGTTTTGAATAATCACTTTCTTCTGATAAAACTGGTATTTCAGGTGTAAGATATGCCAACTGTTCCAGTATATAATGATTAATCTTTAAGTCAGCTTGAGTTACAGGTGACTGGTCTATTTTTTTATTAATATTAAAATCATTTCCTGCACAATAACCCTCATACTCTTCTAAAAGAGTTTGGCCAGCTTGCTCAAGCATAGGTAAAAGCTTAAGCATAAGTTCATCTGTAGGTGCTTGAGATTGAATAAACATAAATACAGAGTCCGGACTTGGATGTGTTAAGGCTACCACTAACTTTCATCATTTGCTTGTATACGAAAGTGAAATATATTTTTATCTTCTCTCAGTTTTAGTTATTAAAACATTATATTTTAATAATAGAGCTTCTATTATAAATCAGGAACGTGATACATATCACACTTATTAAGTAGAAAATTTTTATTTAAAATCCCATAGATCTATTTTTAAAGATTGAGTAAACTAAAAAATCCTATTAGAAATTCCTTTATTTTCCAATATAACTTGATGATTATCCTTCTGCATTTTTTCATAAACTTCATTTTTAGCTATAAACCCAAGTAAAATAATAAGACTTATAAGACTAATGATGAGTAACTTATTATTCATTTGTTTCTCCTTATTACTTAGCCCTTATAATTCTAAAGAAATCTAAAACTTTTCATATGACCAAAAATATTAAAACAAAAATAGTAATTTGAATAGAATACTATTTTACCCTTTATCTGAAAAATATTTAAATAATATCAATTTCAAAAACTTATATTTTAATATTAATAAAATAACCCAGATGTACTTTAATAATACTTATAATTTTAATTAGCATAAGCTTATTTATATTTTAACTTATCTATATTTAATATTTTTTATTAGAAGATAAATTCAAAAATTATATATTTTAAAATCTTAGCTAATTAAGTCAGCTTAAATAAAAATTATTTGTATTTAAGTTATAATTTTGAGGAAAAAATAACTTTATTCAGGACAACTATGCTTAAACCAATAATGTTTGATATGGACGGCACACCGTTGGATCTGGCTTTTGACGACTATATCTGGAATCAATGCTTGCCTGAGCACTATGCCCAGTTTCATGGCTACTCCTTAGAGAAAAGCCATCAATATCTACAGCAGCTTTATCTAGATCATAAACACACTTTGAGCTGGTATTCTTCTGCATTCTGGAGCCTACAAACTGGTATCAATACACTAAAAATGCAGCAAAACCATGAAAGTAAAATTTGTCTCAGAGCTGGGAGTTTAGAGCTTTTAGAGCAGCTAAAGGCTGCTGGTCATGTCTGCTGGCTAGTCACCAATGCTGACTGTAAAAGCCTAGAATTAAAACTTGAAAATATACCACTGCGCCCTCATTTTGATTTAATCATCAGCAGTGAACAGATTGGCTATCCTAAAGAAACTCTAGCATTCTGGAAGTACCTGCAGCAACAGCATTCTTTCAATCCGGAACAGGCCGTATTGATTGATGATACAGCTCAGGTCTTACACAGTGCCAAGAAATTTGGAATTAAAAACTTGTTCACTATTCTTCAACCTTCAAGTTTGCAAGCACCTCGCCTGCAAGAACAACTAGATTATCCTGCCATAGATAATTTGATTGAACTCTTTCCTTTTATTTCAGAAACTGCTTATAAGGAAATCAATGTTAAAACAGCATGAAGATGTTGCCGTTGAAAGCATGCGCGTAGACAAATGGCTATGGGCAGCGCGTTTTTTTAAAACCCGCTCAGTTGCGAAAGCAGCAATTGAAGGTGGTAAAGTCCACCATGAGGGTGAACGGGTAAAAGTCTCCAAGGAAATACGTGTAGGAATGGAGTTAACCATTCAGCAAGGATTTGACCGTAAAACCGTAACTATTAAAGCCCTGTCAAACACTCGTGGTCCTGCACCAGTTGCCCAGATGCTTTATGAAGAAACACCCGTAAGTATCGCTCGTCGTGAATTGATTGCATCGCAACGAAAATTGCATAATCTAGCACGACCAGATCATCGTCCGAGCAAAAAAGATCGTCGCGATATCAACAAGTTTAAACAAGGAAATGATCATCAGAATGACCACTCCTGGTCATATAATGATGGTTAAAATTACACGTCATATTGTGTCGCCCAGACCGGAAAACACATAGAAACGTCATTATAAATCTGTCACTATAATCTGGTGGAAACAAGTTTTTACTTTGATACATCCACTTGAGTGAATAGTGATATTACGAAAGTTTTGAGGTTGTGAGATGGATGAGAATAAAAGCAAAGCGCTCAATGCCGCGTTAAGCCAAATTGAGAAACAGTTTGGTAAAAATACGGTAATGCGCCTGGGTGATAATACCGTGCAGGCAGTAGAAGCTGTATCAACCGGTTCTTTAACATTAGATATTGCGCTGGGTATTGGCGGTTTGCCTAAGGGCCGTATTGTTGAAATTTACGGTCCTGAGTCCTCAGGTAAAACTACTATGACATTGCAGGCAATTGCGCAGTGTCAGAAGGCTGGTGGTACTTGTGCGTTTATTGATGCAGAGCATGCACTTGACCCGCAGTATGCACGTAAACTTGGCGTAGATATTGATAACCTGCTGGTTTCCCAGCCAGATAATGGTGAACAGGCATTAGAAATTGCAGACATGCTGGTACGCTCGGGAGCAATTGACCTGATCGTAGTCGACTCCGTTGCTGCCTTGACCCCACGTGCCGAGATTGAAGGCGAAATGGGTGATTCACATATGGGGCTGCAAGCTCGACTGATGAGCCAGGCACTGCGTAAGATTACCGGTAATGCTAAGCGTTCTAACTGTATGGTAATCTTCATTAACCAGATTCGTATGAAAATCGGTGTAATGTTTGGTAGTCCTGAGACCACAACTGGTGGTAATGCATTAAAATTCTATGCATCAGTCCGTCTGGATATTCGCCGTATCGGTCAGGTAAAAGAAGGCGATGAAATTATTGGCTCTGAAACCAAAGTTAAAGTCGTCAAGAATAAAATGGCGCCTCCATTTAAAGAAGCACTATTTCAGATTCTTTATGGCAAAGGGGTTAACCATCTTGGCGAGTTGATTGATTTAGCTGTTCAGCAAGAAATCATCCAGAAAGCTGGTGCATGGTACTCTTACCAAGGTAATAAAATTGGCCAAGGCAAGAATAATGTGATTCGTCATCTGGAAGAAAATCCGGAGCTGGCAGTAGAAGTTGAGCGTCTTATTCGTGAGCAGCTCTTAACTACTAATAATGCGCCGGTGGCAGAAGATGAAGCAGAAGAAGTCCCGGACTTCCTAGAAAGTTAATTGAACTGAAAGAAACGCCCCACGGGGCGTTTTTCCATCTAAGGAAGGATTGCATGTTTAAGCAAAGAAATCAGCAAACTCAACGAAAACCTTTAACCGGAACTCGTTTACGCTCTTATGCTTTTGCCCTACTAACTAAACGCGAATATTCAAAAGGCGAACTGATTGAAAAACTTTGTCTCTATGCAGAGAATCCAGATGAAGTAAGAACATTAGTTGAAGAACTGATTGAAAACTCTTATCAAAGTGATCAGCGGGTAGCTGAAGCGATGCTATCAAGTCAATTACGCAAAGGCAAAGGCCCGAATCGAATTAAACTGGCTCTTAAAACCAAGCAGCTGGATACTGAATTAATTCAAGATAATTTATCTGATATAGACTGGGCGGAGCAAGCTTATCGTCTGAAAGTGAAAAAATTTGGTTTTGAGGTTGAAAAGGAACCAAAACTCAAAGCAAAACAGATCCGCTTTTTACAGTATCGTGGTTTTGAAATGGAAGCAATTATGAAAGCAGTCAACCGAATGGCTGATGAAGAATAGTGGTGGCAACCCCACTAGCAAAACTTCGGCACATCATAGATCTGCTACCGTTGCTACCTTCCGGTCCTGGCGGGGTTCACAGAGTACAATTGCGAGGCTACCAGCGGGGCTACCATTGCAAAACCAAGTATAGAGTTTTTTAACCAAGTTGCAAGTCTCTGCTCATTATTTTCGCACCTTGAGCGTTCAATTGATTATTTCCTCAACGATCTTAAAGATTTAAACAATGAAACTCTTTTACAGGTATAACTATTAATATTATAGGTTAGCCGGAAAAGCTCATGCTCGCCAAATATGCCTGAACATTGTAAAGAGTTATTGCAATTCTTGAGCCAGCCGTTTTTAATGACTGCATACTGTAGAACTTCAGCTAGATATTTTTAGATCCTAGCTGGACAAGACAATAAAGTGATGACCAATCACTCGATATGATGGACCAAAATTATGCTCAATAAGCATTCCCTTCTTTTCATTGCCCTGCTTTGTACAACTCAACTGTACGCAGCCGTTCCAATTGAATCGAGAGGCCTCTCGCAATCCTCTAGCTACAACAATGCTTCTACTGCCACACCAACTGTAAACAGTAATCCGACTTGGGATTTGGTACAGAAAAACCAGAATCTGGAAAATGACATACGTACTTTACGTGGTCAGCTTGAAGAACAAGCAAATGAAATTGACCAGCTCAAAAAAGAGTTAACAAATCGTTATACAGATCTTGATCAGCGTATTGAACTATTACTTCAAAAAATTGACCCTGAAAGCGCTAATGCAAATGAAGAGGCAAGTAGTGAAGAAACACAGGCTCAACCAGCAGCTGCTACTTCTGTAAGCCCTATCGCATCTAATAGTACTTCTAGCAATTTGCCTCAAGGCAATAGTTCTACTCAAGCACCGAGCGACTTAGAAAAAGCAGCTTATACTGTCGCTCTGGATGCATACAAACAGGGCGGTGCCAAGAAAGCTATAGCCCCAATGCAGAATTTTATCAAGAACCATCCAAACAGTATTTATACGGGAAATGCTTACTTCTGGCTGGCTGAGTTTAATCTGGCAGTAGAGCCGCCAAATTATAAAGAAGCCAAGAAAAACTATGCCATAGTAGCAGATCAATACCCGACCTCAGCCAAAGCCTCACGAGCGTTGTATCAACTCTACAGCATTGCCAAGGATGTCGATAAAGATACTGCTTCTGCTAACCGATTTAAAAACAAACTCATTAGCACCTATCCAAAGTCTGAAGAAGCAGGCTATTTTAAATCATAGAAAATTATTTTAGCTAAACCAGCTTATAAAAAAAGACACCACTTGGCGTCTTTTTTTATAACAGCTCATGCTTAGCGCACAATACCACGCTTTGACTGTTCCAGTGAATCAATCAATAATTGTACTTCACTAATTTCAGGAAGAATTTCTGCACGAATTTTCTCAATAGCCTGCTCTGTCGTCAGACTGGCTTTATAGATCAGCTTAAAAGCTTCTCTAAGCCCTTGAATTACACTCTTTGACCAGCCTTTACGTCGCATACCTTCAACGTTCATACCGAATGCATGTGCAGGATTACCTGATACCATTACATATGCAGGCACATCTTTTAAAATAAGCGATGCGCCGCCAATCATGCTATAAGAATCAATTTTGCAGAACTGATGGATACCAGAGTTTCCACCAACAATTACAAAGTCACCGATATGAACGTGACCTGCTACTCCTACATTATTTGCAAAAATATTATGATCACCAATAACACAGTCGTGAGCAACATGGGTGTTCACCATCAACAGATTATGATCACCGATTTTAGTCAAACTTTTATCTTGAACAGTCCCCCGATGTAAACTGCAATGTTCACGAATCGAGTTATGATTCCCAATCTCAAGCCAAGTTTCTTCACCTGCATACTTCAGGTCCTGACATATTTCTCCGACACTGGCAAACTGAAATATTTCATTCTGCTCGCCAATTCGGGTAAAGCCCCCCACTACAACATGTGAGTGGAGTTTTGTACCAGCTCCAATAGTTACATTTGGGCCAATAATACAATAAGGTCCAATCTGTACATCTGGAGCAATTACTGCAGATGAGTCAATAATAGCGGTAGAATGAATGAAGTCGTTATTGCTCATGCCTGCTCTATACTTGCTGATGCGAAACCATAATTTCCGCTGTAGTTGCTACTATACCATCGACGCTGGCAGTACATTGATATTTATAAATGCCGCGTCTTTGCATTACCAACTCTGATTTTAATACGAGTTGGTCACCCGCAACCACCTGTTTTTTAAATCTTACTTTCTCAGCTCCTGCAAAAAGAAACAGAGAACCTTCTGATGGCTTTTGTTCATTCATGATAAAGCCAAGAATACCAGATACTTGAGCGAGTGCCTCTACAATCAGTACCCCCGGCATAAGTGGATAGTTAGGAAAATGTCCTTGGAGAAATTCTTCATTAATCGATACATTTTTATATCCGACAATTCCATTTTCTGTCACCTCAGTAATCCGGTCTACTAGCAGAAAAGGATAACGGTGTGGAAGATATTCGCGGATGGTTTGAATGTGCATTGGTAATTCAGGCACAGCAAATGCTGGGATTTTAGACTCGGTCATCATATTCTATTTACGCAATTTAAAAGTTGATTCAAGAGACTCAATTTGAGATTGCATATGATCAAGTCGTTTGGTCAGTTGGGTCAATGGCACATCTGCTAATTGTCTTAGCCGTACAACTGTACGTTTCCAGTGATTATTTTCAAAAATACCTGTACCTGAAGAATACGTTCCAGGCTCAGAAATATTTTTTGTGACCATTGACATTCCCGTCAGAGTCACATTATCAGTAATAGTCAGGTGTCCTACTACCCCACATGCTCCAGCCAGTATACAGTTTTTGCCAATTCGGGTACTTCCTGCAATACCACATTTGGCCGCAATTGCAGTATGTGCACCAATATGAACGTTATGTGCAATTTGCACAAGGTTATCAATAACTACACCTTCCTCTATAACTGTATCGTCAAGTGCGCCTCGATCGATACTGCAATTTGAACCGATCCGCACATCATTCCCTATATGAACTGAGCCTAGCTGTACAATTCGGTGCCATTTTCCCTGATAAGGTGCAAAGCCGAAACCTTCACTGCCAATAACAGTATTAGCATGAATTCTGACACGGTCAGCAATTTTAGATTCACCGGTAATGGTCACATGAGAGTCAATAAAACATTGCTTGCCAATTTCCACACCATCATCAATCTTTGCATGTGACCGTATAACTGTATGATCACCTATTACACAGTCCTCACCAATAACCACATAATGACCTATATAAGCTGTATCAGATATAATTGCGGAAGAGTGAATCTGAGCCGTATTTTCAATACCTACTGCTTTTGTTTTTCTCTCAAAAGCATGGGTTAAGATGGCAAAAGCTAGATAGGGATTAGGCACAATCAAGAAATTCTGATGCTCTGGAAGCTGTGCCTGTAGCTCTGCAGTGGTAATCAGCACGCCCGCCTTGGAAGAACGTGCCTGCTCAAGATATTTATGCCCGTTTACAAAAGCAATCTGATTATTCTGGGCATTTTCCAGACTGGCAAGTCCTTGCAATTCGAATTGCGGTTGTCCGACAAGCTGCCCCTGTACCAGATGAGCCAGCTCTTCCAGACGATAACGTTGTTGTTTCATTGATTATTTAATTGCATTGACCTTTTGAATCATTTTATCAGTTAAATCCTGTTTAGGGTCATAGGCAAGTGCCGAGTTTTTATTCAAAACAAGATCAAGGTTATTTTCTTGGCGCAATTGTTCAGCAGCCTGTTTGACACGAGCCTCAAAGGTTCTATTCATAGTTTGAAGTGTAGTCTGCACTTGTGTCTGTAAAGATTGCTGCAGTGTATTAAATTCGCCCATTTTAGCTTGATACTGCGCACTTAGTTTCTGTGCTTCAGTCTCGCTGATTTTATTATTACTTTGTGCTTTCTGGCGTAAAGCTTCAATCTCTTTACCAATCTGTTCCAGACGGGTGCTAGAAGGTTTGACTGACTGGCTCAAGCTGGCATTTTGCTGCTTCAGATAGGTACTGTTTTCAACAATACGCTCCAGATCAATCACCCCATATCCTGCCGCATGAGTAAGACCAGCCAGACTCAGGCCTAAACTTACCACCAGTGGTCTTATTATTTTCATGTAGAACATCCCTGTCATATTTAATGTAGTTAGTATCAAACCGTACTTAGAAAGTACGGCCAATTTCAAATTGTACAGCTTGGGTCTCGTCACCCTCTTTATCATTTAGAGGATATGCATAGCTGAGCGAAATAGGACCAATCATGGTAATCCAAGTAAAGCCTACACCCACACTATAACGCATTTCGCCCAAATCAAAGCCAAAGTTATCTTCACAGTATTTTTTACTGTCTAAACTTTGCCCTTTATAGAAAATGGTTGAGTTTGAAACGTCACATTGTGTATCAAATACCTGTGCGCCTTCAGCAAAGATTACAGGCCGCACCTGGCGGGTCCAGTCGCCTTTAAATGGAAGTGGCAGTGCCAGTTCAGTACCAAATTGTACTAAAGCATTACCCCCGACTTCTTCAGGAGACGGATCTTCTACTTTAGTTTCAGAATAGGTTACACCCGGATATTTAGGACCCAAAGTACTTACGTCATAGCCACGGACCGAACCATAACCACCCGCATAGAAGTTTTTATAAAATGGTAAGTCATTACCATAGCCAAGCTTACCATAGGTACGTAAAGTAAAATCCTTACCTAACGGGAAGAATGCCTGGGCATCATAAGTCAATTTCTGATATTCCACATCACTGCCTGGAAGTGCAATTTCAGCATTAATACGATGCGACATACCATTGGTTGGGAATACAGGACGGTTCAAAGTATTATAAGACCAGCCTAAATTTAGGTTATAGGTCAGGAATTCACCCCCAAACTTATTTCCATAAGGATCTGAAAGTTGACCCTCAGGACAATTATAAGCCCCAGTGGCTTCATCTTTTACACGATCAACAAGACAATATTGGGTGGTATCTAAAGTTTTACCCCCATTGGCAAGCAGATAATCACGAACATAAGTAGAAACGTATGGTCCTGTAGTTACTTCTGTATTATCAATATTTAAAGAAGCACTCAGGTTCTGGTTTTCATCAATCGGATATCCAAAACTCAGGCTTCCACCATAACTATCAGTTACATAGTTATTGACGTTATAGTCATCATCAAGTTTGGTTTTACGATAATACAGGTTATAACCGCGGCTGACGCCATCAATGGTAAAGTATGGATCAGTTACGCTCAGATTATAGTAATCTTGAGTTTCCGAACGGGACAGGTCGATAGATACACGGTTACCCGTACCTAAAAAGTTAGTTTGGCTTAAACCGGCCTGGAACGTAATACCGCCACTTTGTGAATAGCCAACTGCTAGTGTAC
This sequence comes from Acinetobacter sp. UNC436CL71CviS28, assembly GCF_000620525.1. Lineage (NCBI taxonomy): Bacteria > Pseudomonadati > Pseudomonadota > Gammaproteobacteria > Moraxellales > Moraxellaceae > Acinetobacter > Acinetobacter sp. UNC436CL71CviS28. The sequence continues at coordinate 37,852 of NZ_JIBB01000014.1, read as the reverse complement.
TAGTACCAGAGTGCTGTTCTTTTACATCGACATTTAAGTCAATCTGATCCGGTGCACCCGGTATACGTGCCGGCTTAATCGTAACATTCTCGAAGAATCCGGTACGTTCAAGGCGTACTTTAGAAAGGTCAATTTTTTCATTACTTGCTAATGCGCCTTCCATCTGACGCATCTCGCGACGCAGTACTTCATCTGCTGTTTTACTGTTACCGGAGAAGTTAATACGCCGTACAGTAACCTGCTGGCCTGGATTAATATAGTAGTTTAAATCTACGATACCAGTTTCATTATTAATTTGCGGTGCAACATTCACTTCGGCAAAGTAGTAACCAGCATTACCATACTTACGAAGTAATAGTTGTTTGACTGCATCTACTTTTTCTTGTGAATATGTATCGCCATCTTTATAGATTTTTAGTGCTTTGAGTTCATCAGGACTATAAAGCGCATCGCCCAAGAACTTGGTCTGGCCAAATTTAAACTGCTCGCCTTCATCTACAGAAACTTCAATAAAGATATGTTTTTTATCTTCACTCAAGTTCAGGTTAGAGTTATTGATTTTAAAATTGATATAACCACGATTCAGATATAGAGCGCGTAAAGCTTCCAAACTTGCAGCCATTTTCTCACGTGCATAACGGTCATTACGTGTAACAATTGAGCTCCAGCTGCTTTCACGTACTGCAAAAACCTGTTTGATCTCGTCTTCTTTAAAAACGGTATTACCAATGATATTGATATCAACCACTTTTGCTGCAGTGCCTTCAACGAACTCAAGTTTCAGGTCTACACGGTTATTTGGACGGGCAATAGTCTGTACACGTACATCTGCATCATAACGGCCTTGCTGGGTGTACTGCTGCTCAAGTTCAGTTTCAATTGTCTGAATTGCAGACTTCTTAAATACTTCTCCTTCAGCCACGCCCATTCTTTTTAAGCCATCTTCCAGTGCTTCTTTTGGAATCAGCTTATTACCCTGAAACTCTACTTTAGAAATAATTGGTCTCTCGACCACATTAAATACCAGTATATCATTTTCTTTGGAAGCTTTAATATCATCAAACAGGCCGGTAGCATAAAGTGCCCGTACAGCATTTGAAATCGCTGCATCATCTACCCGATCACCACTGTTAATGGGTAACATGGTAGAGACACTTGCAGGCGACAGACGTACAAGTCCCTGTATTTTTATATCACGAGCAATGAACTCGTCTGCTGCATATACTTGTTGTACTGCTGCCATAGCGCTAACAAGAGCTAGAGGCATAAATAGATGTGTGTGCCGCATAGTTAGTTTATTCCATCATCTACGTCATAAACGCATAAAATCATTAAATAATGCCAGGAGCATCATACTACCGAGCAGTACCATACCAATTTTCAAACCAAATATTTGTATTTGTTCAGAAACGGGCTTACCACGAATCGCTTCAATAAAATAATAGACTAAATGTCCGCCATCAAGCATTGGTATTGGAAGCAGATTTAAAATTCCCAAGCTTATACTCATTAAAGCCATAAAAGAAATAAAAGTTTGCCATCCCATCTCGGCACTTTGGCCTGCCACCTTGGCAATTGTAATTGGACCAGACAAATTATCCAGACCGATCAGCCCTCGAACCATTTTAGCCATCGAGTTCAAAATCATCCCGGAGATTTGACCAGTTTTATCTACTGCCATCATTAAAGCTTGTGCAGGATTATATTGAATTGTTTGTTTATATTCGTCAGGAATTGTAACTTTACCTGGCGTACTTTGTACTCCCAGCATGCCAATGACATTTCCCATATTGTCTCGTTGCCCTTGTGGCATCACATCAAGCTGCCTGATTTCGCCATTACGCAATACATCTATCTTTAGAAGCTTCTCTGGCGATGCTTGCACGATTTCAACTACATCGAACCAGTCCTTCATTTTTACGCCATCAATTGCAACAATCTTGTCACCTTCCTTTATTCCCTGACGTATCGCTGCACCATCTTCGCTCAGCTTGGTCACCACTGCCGGAATCTGTGGACGATAAGGAATAAAACCCAAAGTTTCCAAAGGAGATTTACTTTGATCTTTTAGGAAATTCTGTATTGGTAGACTAAACTGTTGTAATTGTCCCTGCCGTTCAACCTGAACCTGAATCACTCCAGTTTCACCAGCACGATCTACTATAGCGTAATTTAATTTTTCCCAAGTGCTCACTGGTGTGCCGTCTATAGCAGTAATTTTGTCACCGGTCTGCATTTGCACAGCTGCAGCGGGGGTACCGGGAAAAATCTTGCCTACACGTGTATTTAACTGCTCTTGTGAAGGCAGGAATAAAATCCAGAAAAGTACAATCGCAAATACCAGATTAATGAGCGGCCCCGCCGCAACAATAGCAATACGCTTCCAGGGAGACTGGCGGTTAAATGCCTGCGGCAAGTCTTCTTCAGCAACATTTCCTTCACGCTCATCCAGCATTTTGACGTAGCCACCAAAAGGCAAGGCTGAAAGCTGATACTGAATACCTGATTTTTTTGATTTCCACTTGATCAGGGTTGGCCCAAAGCCAATCGAATAAACCTGAACTTTTACACCCAGTTTACGTGCCACAAAATAGTGTCCAAACTCATGAATTGCAATCAGCGGTCCGAGTAAAAGTATGGCTGCGACAATCATAAACAAAGCATTCATCATCAGCTTCTCATTTTTCCAATAGAGTCAAATGCAGCTTCACGCGCTTGCGTATCAGCCTCAAGTATGGTCTCAAGCTGTTCTGCAGACCTATTGTGAACGGTATTTAAGGTCTGCTCAACTATTTCAGCAATATGAGTAAAACGGATTTGTTCTTTTAAAAAAGCTGCGACTGCCACTTCATTGGCTGCATTTAAAATTGCAGGGGCGACACCTCCCGCTTTCATTGCTTCTCTTGCGAGCTTTAACGCGGGGAAACGTACGATATCCGGTTCCTGAAAATTCAATTGCTGCTGTGCAAACAAGTCAAGTGCAGGTACATGAGTCTGTATACGCTCAGGCCAAGCTAATGCATGAGCAATCGGTGTGCACATATCCGGATTCCCCATTTGTGCCAAAGTTGAACCATCTACATATTGCACCATGGAATGAATAATACTTTCCGGATGAACCACAACTGTCACAAAGTGCTCAGCAATTGAAAATAGATGACAGGCTTCAATTAATTCCAGCCCCTTATTCATTAGGGTAGCTGAATCAACTGAAATTTTTTGTCCCATTGACCAGTTTGGATGCTTACAGGCCTGCTGTGGAGTGACTTCATGCAACTGTTGAAGACTATGCTGACGGAATGGGCCACCTGATGCAGTAAGCAAAATACGCGACACCCCTTTTACAGGTTTGCCATGCGCATCAGCATTCATATAGTCATGAGGCAAACATTGAAAAATGGCATTATGCTCAGAGTCTACCGGCAAAAGTAAAGCCTGATGATCTCGCGCTGCACGCATCATAATGTCACCGGACATAACGAGTGCTTCTTTATTGGCTAGCAGTACTCGCTTACCTGCTTTAACAGCGGATAAAGTCGGTAAAAGCCCGGCTGCTCCGACAATTGCTGCCATTACCACATCAACTTCCGGATGTTTAGCTACGGCTATCAGGCCTGCCTCATCACTCAAGATTTGAATATGACTGAGCTGCAAATCCTTTAAATGCCGGCTAAGCTGATCTACACGGTCAGCGGGCACTACAGCTATTTTAGGCTGATATTGTCTGCATATCTGGGCAAGCTCATCTATACGGCTATAAGCACTTACTGCAAACACCGAATATTGATCTGGATGCTGCTCCAATATTTTTAAAGTACTCTGACCAATAGAGCCTGTAACACCCAATATACAAACAGATTGTGACATCTATAAATCTACACCAATAAGTTTTAACAGATACATACCCGCTGCAAATATAGGTGCAGCGGCCAGTAGAGAGTCAATACGATCGAGTACACCGCCATGTCCTGGAAGAACACGACCGGAATCTTTAATGCCTGCGCGGCGTTTAATCATGGACTCAAAAAGATCACCCAGTACTGAACCTAGTACCGTAACTACAGAAAGTATAATGAAGAGCAGATATTGAATCAGTGTAAGATCGAGATAGATCCATGCCACCACAACGATAATAATAGCGGCTACGCTTACTCCGCCGTATAGGCCTTCTACCGATTTATTTGGGCTAACCGAGGGGGCCAGTTTTTTTCGTCCAAACTTACGACCAACAAAGTAAGCACCACTGTCTGCACCCCAGACCAGCAGAAACAGATACATCAGCCACCAAGGTGAACTATGCCAGACTGCAAAAATTGCTGTAACAGCCGCACAAATAAGAATAATACCAATACCCTTAAGTGTAGCATTGTACCAGTTATCATATTCAGGGTATGACTTTACCCAGTAAATACTAAAAATCCAAGTTAAAATAGAGGCAGCCCACAGTAACAGGGCAATATCATTTAAATAGAGAACCAGAGCCGAGATGGCGGCACTGAGAACACCATAGCACCAAGCAATCGGTTTTATCACATATTTTGTAGTTCTGGGCATGAGCTTAAACCACTCATATCCTGCGACCCCCGCTGCCAACACCATAAGCCCTAACATTGGATAATCTGACTGGGTAGCAAACATGCAGCTCAGTACTACTGCTACCAACACCAATGCGGTAATTATCCGCTCTAACATTTATTAATTCTCAAGTTTCTTTTGTTGGATTTGCTCTGAAGTTTTGCCAAAGCGCCGTTCACGGCTATTAAAAATGTTGAGCGCGTGGTTGAACTCATTTACGGTAAATTCAGGCCATAGCGTCGGGGTGAAATATAGCTCGGCATAAGCAGCCTGCCAAAGCAGGAAATTCGAAAGCCGATAATCTCCGCCGGTACGAATCAGCAGATCAACAGGAGGTAAATCTCCAAGCGAGGCGTACTGTCCGAACAAATCAACATTAATATCTTCAATCTGGATTTTCTGGTTTACTGCATCTTGAGCAATCTGCTTTGCAGCTTCTGCAATATCCCACATACCACCATAACTGACAGCAATAACAAGCGTCATTGTGCTGAAATTAGCAGTCCTTTGTTCAGCTTGCAACATTAATTCGCGCAAATGTGCAGGTAACCGTGAGCGATCTCCGATAAAACGCAGACAGATATCAAACTTTTCCATCCGCGGCATCTGGTCATGAATCGTCTCTTCAAGAAGAGACATAAGCAGCTCGACCTCAAATTGCGGGCGATTCCAGTTTTCACTTGAAAACGCAAAAACAGTTAAAGCTTTTACACCCTGTTCTACACAGCACTCAACAATAGGATCGAGGACATTTTTACCTTCACGGTGTCCTTCACCTTTTTGCATCTGATTCTTTTTAGCAAAGCGGTTGTTGCCATCCATAATGATGGCAACATGCTCAGGAAGATGTTTCTCTTCGGATGCGGTCATGAATTAGACCTTCATCAATTCAGCTTCTTTGGCGGCCAAACGTTTATCAACTTCAGCAACATATTTGTCAGTAATTTTCTGGATCTCTTCACCAGCACGGCGCTCATCATCTTCAGAAATTTCTTTTTCTTTCAATAATGCCTTGATATCACCTAGAACGTCACGTCGAATATTACGGATAGCAACTTTAGCATTTTCAGCTTCTGTACGGGCAACCTTCTGCATATCACGACGGGTTTCTTCAGTCAGTGCAGGCATTGGAACACGAATAGCATCTGCAGTAATCGGGTTCAGACCCAAATCACTTTCACGAATTGCCTTATCAATTGCAGAGACCATCGTACGTTCAAAAGGCTGAACCACCAGAGTACGGGAATCTTCAACACCAACGTTTGCAACCTGGTTTAATGGTACATCAGAACCATAGTAAGGAACCATAACGCCATTTAAGATAGACGGATGGGCACGGCCAGTACGGACTTTAGCAAAACCCTGTTCCAAAGACTCCAGGGACTTTTGCATACGCTGTTCGCTGTCTTTTTTAAGGTCGTTAATCATATGTGATTTTCCTTACTTTAATAGAATCAAAGGAGTATAAATAGCAATAGTATAAAGAGCTTTAGGTCACACGTACATTAGTTCGTAACGTGCGTACCTTCTTTTTCACCCATTACCACTGAAAGTAAAGCACCTGACTTATTCATATCAAATACTTGTAACGGTACATTGTGATCACGGCATAGACAGATTGCTGTTAAATCCATCACACCTAGCTTCTCATCCAATACCTGATCAAAAGTTAAATGATCATAACGGACCGCATCATCATATTTGCTTGGGTCTTTATTATAGACACCATCAACTTTAGTAGCTTTTAGAATCAGGTTAGCCTCAATTTCAATACCACGCAGGCAAGCCGCTGTATCAGTTGTAAAGAATGGGTTACCTGTACCTGCTACAAATACACATACTTCGTTCTGGCCCAGATGACGAATCGCATCACGACTAGAGTAAGACTCAACCACCGTACCAATCGGTAATGCTGACATTAACCGGGTTTTGATGTTACGGCGCACCAGAGCATCACGTAGGGCCAGGCCATTCATCACTGTAGCCAGCATGCCCATTTGGTCCCCTGTTACACGACCTACCAAACCATCTTTTTGCAGCTGACTTCCACGATAAAGATTGCCGCCACCTACCACAATACCTACCTGTACGCCCAGACCTACCAAGTGCGCAATAGATAAAGACATTTGATCAAGCACATTCGCATCGATACCCATGTCTTTATTACCTGACAGGGCTTCACCTGACAATTTAAGCAGGATGCGTGAATAACGCGGGCTATTACTATCTGCCATAATTTCACTCCAAATCGGTTTAAAATTAAATTCTTTTTTGTATATTAAGCTACGGTGTTTAAACCGACTTGATACGGATCAGCTTTGCAAACAGGTCATATTCATCTGCATCTGTAATTTCCACCTCAAGCAGATCGCCGGACTTGATCTGGCTCTTATCAATATCTTCTACAAATACATTACCATCAATTTCTGGCGCATCAGCATAAGAGCGGGCAACAGCAACTGGAAATTCTTCTTCCAGATTATCAACTAGCACCGTCATAGTTTGACCAATACGCTTTTGCAGTTTTGCAGCTGAAATTTCCTGCTGTACTTGCATAAAACGCTCATAACGCTCCTGCTTTACTTCTTCTGGCACATGATCTGGCAGATCATTTGCAGTTGCACCTTCTACAGGTGAATAGGTAAAGCAGCCTACACGGTCAAGCTGAGCTTCTTTGAGCCATTCCAGCAAAATTTGAAAATCTTCTTCAGTTTCACCGGGGAAACCTACTACAAATGTCGAACGAATCACGAGATCAGGACATTTTTCTCGCCATACTTTTAAGCGTTCTAGCGTATTTTCACTATGCGCGGGACGTTTCATCAACTTCAGAATACGCGGACTGGCATGTTGGAATGGGATATCCAGATAAGGTAAGATCTTACCTTGCGCCATTAAGTCAATAACAGCATTCACATGTGGGTAAGGGTAGACATAATGCAGACGCACCCAAATTCCCAGTTGCCCTAGTGCTTCACACATGTCGAAGAATTTGGTTTTTACCGGCTGTCCATTCCAGAAATCAAGCTTATACTTGGTATCGACACCATAGGCTGAAGTATCCTGAGAAATGACCAGAATTTCTCTTACACCGGCACGCTTAAGTGCAGCAGCTTCTTCAAGCACAGAACCAACCGGACGTGAAACCAGATCACCGCGCATACTTGGAATAATGCAGAATGTACAGCGATGATTACACCCTTCTGATATTTTTAAATATGCATAATGTTTAGGGGTCAGACGAACGCCCTGTTCAGGAACCAGATCAATAAAAGGATTATGCTTGGGTGGTGCCGGCACATACTGATGTACTGCAGACATAACATCTTCATACGCTGCTGCACCAGTCACTTTCAGGACATTCGGGTGCATTTGGCGAATCTTGTCTTCATCTTTTCCAAGACAACCGGTTACAATGACCCGGCCATTTTCACTCATGGCTTCGCCAATCGCATCCAAGGATTCTTGTACTGCCGATTCGATAAAACCACAGGTATTTACAACAACTAAATCAGCACCATCGTAATCTGATGCTACTTGATAACCTTCAGTTTTCAACTGAGTTAAGATTCGTTCAGAATCTACCAATGCCTTAGGACAACCTAAAGAAACAAAACCGACTTTGGGGGACTTCATGAATCCTGCGCTCCACTAGAATGCGCGTATTGTATGTCTTTTCTTGTTCCAAGCATAGGTTAAATCCCGACTCTTTATGCAATGCACCAATATACATCCAACATTATATATAAATGTTATAGTTGCACCAATTTGGTTCATAATATTTTTTACTTAAATAAGTAGACATTTTATAATTTAAGTATTTTTTATGTTTTTAAATTTAAAAATTTAATTATATATTTCAAATTATTAGTCCTTATAAACTAAAAAATTTTCAAATCTTTTAGAGTTGGCTTATATTTTGCTTAATCTTACTTAAATGAAGTCATGAAAGAGTTTTATGAAGAAAGCATTGCGCTATTTTAATACAGGAATGATCAAATAATGGAGCAATATACAGAAATTGACTATCGTTTACTTGTAGACCACTTGACTACAGCAATTTTACTTGTCGATAGCAATCTCGATATTTTCTACCTGAATTCTTCTTGTGAAGCACTGTTTGATATTAGCCTGTTACGTGCAAGTGGCCTTCCTGTTATTAATTTACTGCAAACACCGGATGATACTTTTAATACAGAAGAAGCACTGCTCAACACTTTTAAAACAGGCCAGCCTTATACCCGCCGTGAGGCAATTGTTAGCGTCAATTTTAAGGATATTCATGTAGATTATACCGTTTCAGAGCTAAATTCGGGTAAATCCTATCACCCCCTGCTCATAATCGAGATTAATCCGATTGACCGCATGCTCAAAATTTCCAAAGAAGAGAACTTTATTCAGCAGCATCAGGTCGCACGGCAATTGATCCGTGGTGTAGCACATGAAATTAAAAATCCGCTAGCAGGTATCAGAGGGGCCACCCAGCTACTGGCACGCAGCCTGAATGACCCGCAATATGCAGAATTTACCGATATTATTATTAATGAAGTAGACCGGCTTAGAAATCTGGCAGATATCATGCTGGGTTCGCGTCAGCTACCAAGCTATGAAAATGTCAATATTCATGAACCATTAGAACGTGTACGCTCATTAATTGCCAATCAAACTAAAAATAAAATCAAGATTGTGCGGGATTATGATTTGTCCTTACCTGAAGTTCATGCTGACCGCGATCAATTAATTCAAGTTATGCTCAATATTGGTGCAAATGCAGTACAGGCAATATCAGAAAACAGGGATTTTTTTGTGCATCACCGGCCTGAACTTATTTTTAGAACACGTATACAGCGACTGGTGACAATTAATGGATTATTACATCGCTCTGCTATACGTATAGATATTGAAGATAATGGACCGGGTGTTCCAGAAGAGATACAGGAATCTGTTTTTTATCCACTTGTTACCGGACGTGCCAAAGGCACTGGACTAGGTTTAAGCATTGCACAGAACATTATGCACCAGCATAACGGCATGATTGAATGCCAGTCTGTTCCAGGACAAACCATATTCAGCTTATATTTACCTTGGGAGTTAAACCATGCCGCAAAATAAAATCTGGGTTATTGATGATGACCGCACCATGCGCTGGGTACTGGAAAAAACTTTCAAAGAAGAAGGTTTCGAGGTAACAAGCTTTGAAGAGGCTCAATCTGCCCTGGATCAGCTTATGCTGGCACCACCAGATGTTATTTTAACCGACATACGCATGCCTGGTATTGACGGGCTCACCTTTCTAAGTAAAGTCAAACAGAGTAACCCCGATTTACCAGTCATTATTATGACTGCACATTCTGACCTTGAATCTGCAGTATCAAGTTACCAGACAGGTGCTTTTGAATATTTACCCAAACCTTTCGATATCGATGAAGCCTTGGCTCTGGTACAGCGTGCAATTTTGCATATCAGTAAATTGCAGCAACAGGAATCCCGAGTTACTGCTCCTATCCAGTCAACCGAAATAATAGGTGAATCGCCGGCGATGCAGGAAGTATTCCGTGCAATTGGCCGTTTAACACAGTCTCATATCACTGTCTTAATCAATGGTGAATCGGGTACAGGCAAAGAGCTGGTAGCACATGCTTTACACAAGCATTCACCACGAAAAAACAAACCATTTATTGCCCTGAATATGGCGGCTATTCCAAAAGATCTGATTGAAACTGAACTGTTCGGTCATGAAAAGGGTGCTTTTACCGGTGCAAACAGTCAGCGTCAGGGACGTTTTGAACAGGCCAATGGCGGAACTCTTTTTCTTGATGAAATTGGAGATATGCCTTTTGAAACACAAACCCGCCTTTTACGTGTATTGGCCGATGGCGAATTTTATCGGGTGGGTGGACATATATCAGTAAAAGTTGATGTCCGTATTGTGACTGCAACTCATCAGGATTTGGAAAAACTGGTTCACGATGGCCGTTTCCGTGAAGACTTATTTCACCGTTTAAATGTTATCCGGATTCATATTCCTAAACTTGCGCACCGTAGTGAAGATATTCCAATGCTGGCTCAGCATTTCTTGGCGCGTGCAGGTAAAGAACTGGGAGTTAGCCCCAAAATACTGCGACAGGAAACCGTACAGTATATGCAGCAACTTCCTTGGCCGGGTAATGTACGTCAACTTGAAAATACCTGCCGCTGGCTAACGGTCATGATTACTGGCCGAGAAATTTATCCAGAAGATCTTCCTCCAGAACTTAAACAGATACCCATCCAGAGGGCTGAAGACGTCTCCATTTCATCTCCTAGCATACAGCGTGCCTCCAGCCAGCAGTGGGATGAACTGTTAGGTCAGTGGGCGATTCAGAAACTGCAAAATGGTGAAATGAAAATTCTGGATATTGCCACACCCCTGTTTGAACGTACTTTGATTCAGGCAGCACTGCAACAAACTCGTGGACGTAAACGTCATGCTGCCGAGCTTTTAGGCTGGGGTCGTAACACGCTAACTCGTAAACTCAAAGAACTGGGTATGAGTACAGCCGACGATGAGATCGAAGAAGAAGTTGAAGATTAACTTCTTCCTGTTATCAATAGCACTTTTTTAAAGTGCTATTGAAATTATTTACTTTTTATTGCTTATAACCAGCTTGGAGTAATTAAAAGAATAAGTAAAAATCTGTTTTATTGCTGATGGTCCCTATGTAAAAGTCTTCTTTAAAAATTTACCCGTTTATGGCATTTATAGCTTATGACTATCTGATAGGACAAAAGCTATGTTAAAGCCTATTTTATTTACTATACCTTTATGTGTAGCTATACCTATGATCAGTCATGCTACAGTTGGTGGTGGGCAGTATATTGAATTTTTAGGGTATGAACCTACCGACAAAAAAGTTTATCTGTTACGCCATTATGAAGACGGACGTGGCCGCCTGCCGCAACTTTATTACTATCAGTTTTATAAAGCTAATCAATCACCCAAGCTGTTTAAAGTAAATTCTTTATATATTAATCAACGCACCCGGAAGATTGATTATGACCAGTCAATTGATGTACTTCGGCCTGAACTCAATAAAATAAAACAACGACTTCAACCTTTACAGCTTATTACTCCCAAAATTTTTAATATTCATATTTTAAAAAAACAGCAAACGAATGTGCCAGCAATTTGGATAGATAAAACTCTCAAAGTACCTCAATACACTTATCAATATAAGGTGAGTTCTATATGGTTCAACAGTCAGCTACAGCAGGCTGTCAGCTATAAACCTTCACTTTCAGTCAAACAAGCATATTATATTCCCGCACAAAACCAAGTCTTGGTAACAGTACGTTATCTGGCATTTCCTGAAGAAACGGGCTATACCACTGAAGACCCGATTTCTTTAACAGTAAAAAGTAAAATATAACGCTAAATTTATACTTCATAAAAAAGCAGAGGCATTATGCCTCTGCTTTTTATATTTCAGTATTAAGCAGACTGCTTGCTACGCTCAGCAATAGGTATAACTTTACGCAGTTCATGACCGATATAATCAGCGCTTGGGCGAATAATACGGTTATCTGCACGCTGCTCCATTACATGAGCAGCCCAGCCAGTAACACGGCTCATTACAAAAATCGGTGTAAACAGCTTTGTTGGAATACCCATAAAATGATAAGCCGAGGCATGGAAGAAATCCGCATTACAGAATAGCTTTTTCTCGCGCCACATGACTTCTTCACAACGTACCGATACCGGATATAGAACAGTATCTCCGACATCTTTCGCAAGACGCTCAGACCAGACTTTAATAATCCCATTACGCGGATCATTGTCTTTATAGATGGCATGACCAAAGCCCATGATTTTTTCTTTACGTTCCAGCATGCCCAGCATCTCACGCTCAGCTTCTTCTGGAGACTGCCAGTTTTCAATCATATCCATAGCGGCTTCATTGGCGCCACCATGTAACGGACCACGTAATGAACCAATTGCGCCAGTAATGCACGAATGCATATCAGATAAAGTAGAAGCGCAGACACGTGCAGTAAAAGTTGAAGCATTGAATTCATGCTCTGCATACAAAATGAGTGATACATTCATCACCTGTTCATGCAGTTCATTGGGTTTTTTACCGTGTAACAAATGCAGGAACTGTGCACCAATAGAATCATCATCAGTACTTTCTTCAATACGTACACCATCATGACTATAGCGATACCAATAGCAGATAATTGCTGGTAAAGTCGCCAGGATACGGTCTGCGATATCCTGCTGCTGGTCAAATGATTTTTCTGTTTCCAGATTTCCCAGCATTGAAACACCAGTACGCATAACATCCATCGGATGTGAATCAGCCGGGATACGTTCCAGTACTTCTTTTAAAGCTTGGGGCAGTTGGCGCAAAGACTTTAACTTCGCCTTGTAAGAAGCCAGCTGCTCAGCAGTCGGCAACTCACCAAAGAAAATCAGATAAGCTACTTCTTCAAACTGACAGTTTTCTGCCAGATCCTGTACGTCATAACCACGATAAGTCAGGCCTGCTCCACTTTTTCCTACAGTTGAAAGTGCAGTTTTACCAGCAACCTGTCCGCGCAGTCCAGCGCCTGTCAGTACTTTTCCTTCAGCCATTGTTTTAATTCTCCTGCTTGAAGAGTTTGTCTAAGGTATTTTCAAAAGAGTGATAATCTAAAAATTCGTAAAGTTCTTTTCGTGGCTGCATTTTATCCAGCACATTTACCTGTGTACCTTGTTCACGAACGGAGCGCATTACTTCAAGCGCTGCTTTTTGCATGGCGCGTGTTGCAGAAAGCGGATACAGCACCATACGAATGCCCTGCTCAGCCAGCTCTTCCGTTGTATAATACGGCGTATCACCAAATTCAGTGATATTGGCCAGTACTGGTACACCTACTGCATCGCATACAGTGCGGTACATGGTAATATCGGTCATGGCTTCGGCAAAAATTGCATCTGCACCTGCTTCAACACAAGCACAGGCACGGTCAATTACTGCCTGCAGGCCTTCTTTTTGCAGCGCATCGGTTCGTGCCATCAAGACAAAATTGGGGTCAATTTTTGCATCGGCTGCAGCTTTAATACGGTCAACCATTTCCTGCTGTGACACAATTTCTTTATTTGGACGGTGTCCACAACGTTTTTGGGCAACCTGATCCTCAATATGAACTGCCGCCGCACCTGCACGGATCATCTGTTTAATACTGCGGGCAATATTAAAAGCGCCGCCCCAGCCTGTATCGATATCAACCAGTAAAGGAGTATCTACACGTTCAGTAATACGGCGTACATCTTCTAGAACATTATCTAGACTGGTCATGCCCAGATCAGGTAAACCGTATGAATAGTTCGCCACACCTGCACCTGATAAATATATTGCTTTATAGCCTACCTGGGTTGCCAGCATGGCTGCATAGGCATTCACTGTGCCCATGATCTGTAGCGGTTTTTCTGCTTCCAATGCTTGTCTAAATCTTAAACCTGCAGACATTTGTTGTGTCATGATCTCTTCCACAGTTCTTTCTATCGTTATTGAATTTTCAGTATAAGGTTTAATCTTTTAAACCGGTATGGCCTTTTAGAATACAGACTCTAAAACTTTAGTCAAAGAAAAATGAATCCATTTTCATTTTTTTGTTTATTAAATTATGACTGACAATAAGCTTTTGAGACCACACAGCGTTACAGAAATTAGCGCATAGTTTTGCTATACTCTTTCAAACTTATTGTTATCTTCCTTTCTTACTGTTTCTTTGTAGGTATCATTCATTGGTCCATCTTGCATCTACTGATTGCGAAAAACCGCAAACCCGTCGAGGACAGGAACGCCGAATGGCTTTATTGCTTAGTGCGAATGAGCTGTTTCTTGATAAGGGTTATGATGCGGTATCGCTTGATGATATTGTCCAACATGCCGGTGGTTCAAAAGCATCAATTTATAAATATTTTGGCAATAAGGAAGGTTTGTTTACAGCAATTTGTGACTATCGCCGGGAATTATTTTTTAAAGATATTTGTATTCCTTTTGACTTTCATATTAGCGAGTTACGTCACTATCTTGCGCATACACTCATCAATTTCTATCAACACTTGATACAGCCTGAAAATATGGCATTCATGCGTCTGGTGATTGAACAGGCTCAGCGTAACCCTGAGCTGGCACTCTATTTATACACTCAAGGTCCACAACATATCCAGCAGTGTATTGCGGTCGCTTTAGATAAAGGCCATCAGCAAGGTAAACTGGTTTGTCCTAATCCTAATTATTCTGCGATGATGTTTTTTGGAATTTTGAGAAATTTTGAATGGCGGATCCTGATGGGCCTTGCACCTGCTGAAGATCATCAGAAAATGATGGAATATATTCATTACTGTGTAGATTTATTCTTAAAAGGCCATCAAAAGGCTTAGTTCTTTTGCATTTTGATTCTCTTATAGTATATTAATTCGTTTCCTTTCCACTAACAGCAAGCAACTAATTGTTGTTTTATACAGCAATTATTGTGGAGCAAACATGACTCTACGGCATTTTCTTACTTTACGCGACTTATCAAGTCTGGAACTCAACCGCATCCTGGAACGCGCCAGCGAACTCAAGCGCATGCAGCACAACAATGAAGTCTATCAACCCTTTGTTGGTAAAGTATTGGGAATGATCTTTGAAAAATCAAGCACCCGTACCCGTATCTCTTTTGAAGCCGGTATGAGCCAGTTTGGTGGCGATGCAATTTTTCTGTCTTCACGTGATACCCAGCTTGGCCGAGGTGAGCCTATTGAAGACTCAGCCCGTGTAATCTCAAGTATGCTCGATATTGTCATGATCCGTACTTTTGGTCATGACATTGTCGAACGGTTTGCTTCTTACTCCAAAGTTCCAGTAATTAATGGCTTAACCGATGATCATCATCCTTGCCAGTTACTAGCAGACCTGCAAACCTATATCGAGCATCGTGGTTCGATTGAAGGCAAAACTGTAGCCTGGATCGGTGATGGCAATAATATGTGTAACTCCTATATTGAAGCTGCACATATGATGGGCTTTAAACTCAAGATTGCATCTCCAGCAGGTTATGAACCTAAAGAAGAATTCCTTACCGAATTTGCACATTGTGTTGAAGTCTTTAACAATGCAGAAGATGCTGCCGTCAATGCCGATTTGATCGTAACAGATGTCTGGGCCAGCATGGGGCAGGAAGAAGAACAGAAACACCGTGAACAGGCGTTTGCACAGTTTCAAGTAAATGAAAAATTGATGGGACTTGCACATCCGGACTGTCTGTTTATGCACTGTTTACCTGCTCACCGTGGTGAAGAGATTTCAGAGAACATGCTGGATCATAAAAATGCAGTAGTATGGGATGAAGCCGAAAATCGTCTGCATGCTCAAAAAGCATTGGTAGAGTTCTTGCTCAATGAAAATATGAAACAGTCTTAATAAGTATCTTTTTGTATTAAAAGCATCCTCGGATGCTTTTTTTAAGCCTTGATCTTTATATAATAAAAACCATAATATTTATATGTGATTTTATAATGCTGATTAAAACGATTCTTTTCCTTTCTACCCTTCTATCTAGTTTTAGTCTATACGCACAACCCACCAGTCTGGATCGGTACTTAATACAAGAGCGCATTATAAGCTCCGATTATAAGATTACTGATAAAAACCGTCTGAATGATGTGCTACAGGCTTTGAGTGAAGAAAATTCACGTGTTCTACCTTATCAGATCGATGAAAATACTGTACTTGAACAGGTCATGAGCTATGCAGATCATATAGAGGTACAGGGACTAATTGTTACACCTGATTTTAGGCAGTTTGCCCAGTCTGTAGGACAAAATAAAGTAGAACAATTATTTAGAAAAGGAGTCATCAACAACTGTTCGCACTTTTTTGAACATGAGTTTCAGCGCGTTAACCCATATGAATTAAATATGACACTTAATTCTGACTATGGACGATATCAGATTAAAATGAAAAATACCCAGTGCAAGTTTTAACATAAAGACTCAAGGGGCAAATTACTATATGTGCTTTAACGTAGCCATCCTTGAGGCTGTAAAATAATAATACTTGCACCTAAAAGCACAATTGCTCCGCCTAACAGATCCCAGCGCGTCAATATGACTTGGTCAACCCAGCGTAACCATAAGAGCGCTGTGAATATATAAATTCCTCCATAGGCTGCATAAATTCGTCCTGAGGCTGCCGGATGTAAAGTCAGCAACCATACAAAAATTGCCAGACTGATTATTGTAGGTAGCCACAACCAGGCTGACTTACCATCTTTTAATATCAGATAGGGAAAATAACAGCCAAGAATTTCAGCCAACGCTGTCATAAAGAATAAAAAGAAAGTTGTTAAAATCTTGGTAAATTGTAAGTCCATAAAATTTCCAAAAAATAACCCGTGTCGAAACACGGGTTATATCTTTAAATAGAGCTTAAGCAGGTTCAGCTGTCTGGTCTTCAAAGACTTCCAGTTTCAGCCCAACAGCCTGTCCATTTTCTTTTTTCACGGATACCGCAACGTTACCGCCATGTTCAGCCAGCTCACCAAACAGGATCATCTCTGCAAGCGGTTTTTTCAGATGTTCCTGAATCAATCGCTGCATTGGACGTGCACCCATCAGACGGTCATAACCCTGTTCTGTTAACCATTCGCGCGCACTCTGATCCACTTCCAGTACAACTTTTTTCTCATCCAGTTGTGCTTGCAGTTCTGTGAGGAACTTGTCTACTACAGATTCGATAATCGTAGTTGGTAATGGCTTAAATTGAATTACGCCATCCAGACGATTACGGAACTCTGGTGAGAACGCTTTCTTCATTGCTTCCTGATTATCATTACTGTTGTCCTGCTCTACGAAACCAATACTAGTACGCGAAATACTTTCTGCACCGATATTTGTAGTCATAACCAGGATCACATTGCGAAAATCTGATTTACGGCCATTATTGTCTGTCAGTGACCCATGATCCATCACTTGTAATAACAGGTTAAATACATCCGGATGAGCTTTTTCAATTTCATCCAGAAGCAATACACAGTGCGGATTTTTATGGATTGCATCAGTCAGCAGACCACCCTGATCATAACCAACATAACCAGGAGGAGCACCTATCAGACGTGAAACCGTATGACGCTCCATATATTCGGACATATCAAAGCGTACCAGCTCAAGCCCTAAAATTTTTGCCAGCTGTTTGGTCACTTCAGTTTTACCAACACCTGTTGGTCCTGCGAATACAAAACTGCCAACCGGCTTATCTGGCGACTTAAGGCCGGCCCGCGATAGCTTGATTGCTGAAGCCAGTGCAGTAATTGCTTCATCCTGTCCAAAAACAACACGTTTTAGATCACGCTCTAAATGACTCAGTACTGTTTTATCATCTTTAGAGACAGTTTTGGGTGGAATACGGGCAATTTTTGAAATAATATCTTCAATATTTTCAACTGTAATCAGGGTATTGTCTGCATCAGCTTTTAATCTCCGCTGTGCCCCCGCTTCATCAATTACGTCAATTGCCTTGTCTGGCAGAAAGCGGTCATTAATAAATTTGGATGATAGCTCTACCGCAGCAACCAAGGCACTATCTTCATACTCTACATGATGAAAGTCTTCGAATTTAGGTTTTAAGCCACGTAGAATATCTATACTTTCTGAAAGTGTCGGTTCGTTTACATCAATTTTCTGGAATCGACGTGATAAGGCATGATCTTTTTCAAATACTTGACGGTATTCTTGGAACGTGGTTGAACCAATACAACGTAAAGTACCATTTGCCAGCGCTGGCTTAATCAGGTTTGATGCATCCATCGTGCTGCCCATACTAGAGCCTGCACCAATAATCATATGAATTTCATCAATAAATAACACAGCTTCCGGTTTTTTCTTCAGGGCATTTAACAGCTGTTTTAAACGCTTTTCAAAGTCTCCACGGTATTTGGTGCCTGCGACTAGCGCACCAATATCCAGACTGTAAATTTCAGCATTCGCCAGTGGCTTAGGCGCCTTGTTATTGACGATCAGCCATGCAAGGCCTTCAGCAATTGAAGTTTTTCCCACACCTGGATCACCCACCAGAAGCGGATTATTTTTACGGCGACGACATAAAATTTGTGCGGCACGCTCGATTTCTTTTTCACGACCAATCAGTGGATCAGTTTTACCTTTTTGAGCTTCAATATTCAGATTTGTAGTATAGAGTTCCAGCGGCCCTGCATTGGCAGAACTGGTGGCCTCGCCTTCAATATCTTCAGCTTCTTCTTCCATATGTACTTCGTCTTTTCGAGTACCATGCGAAAGATATTGAGTCAGGGTCAAACGGTTAATCTGATGACGCTTGAGCAAATAGACTGCAAAGGAATCCCGCTCAGAGTACATTGCAACCAAAACATCGGCACCTTCTACAGTACGGTCACCGCCACTGGACTGTACATGAAAAATAGCACGTTGCAGAATCCGGTCAAAGCTTTCTGTCGGATGTGGTGCCTGGTCACTGTTTTCACCAAGTTTAGGGGTATGTTGTTCTACATATTCTTCTAGCTCTTTACGCAGTAAAACGATATCTGCACCGCATGCTTTTAACGCATTAACTGCAGAATCATTGTCCAGCAAAGCCAGCAATAGGTGTTCAACCGTTAGGAACTCATGTCTCTTTTGTCGAGCCATGCTTACAGCCAAACGTAAGGATACTTCGAGTTGACGACTGAGCATGCGACCCCCTTAATCTTTTGGCTCAATTTGGCAAAGTAATGGATGACCTTGCGACCGAGCATAATTGTTTACTTGGTTTGCCTTGGTCTCCGCAATATCTCGCGGATAGATGCCAGCAACCCCTTTTCCTTCATAATGTACTGTTAGCATTACTTGAGTTGCCTGGTCAAGATTTAATGCAAAGTATTGTTGTAAAATTTCAATTACAAAGTCCATTGGGGTGTAGTCATCATTTAGTAAAACAACGGCATACAGGGGTGGTTTTTTTAACTGCGGAGGTGCAGGTTTAACTGCAATTTCTCCATCAGCTTCATCATTTTGCGAATCGCTTAAGCGTGGATTAAGATGCCAATCAACTAGGCCGGTCTGACAAAAAGAGGCTTTCACTTCGTTTAAGGTTATTTTACGCTTAGTAGCTCGCATACAATCTTTATTTCACTTACTGTGCATTTGCTTCTGCTTGAGGAATTTCAGAAATAAATGCTGATGAATTTTCAACAGGTTTTCCACGTTGCCAGCTGAAACGCTTGATGACTGGCGTGCCTGCTCCAGTTAAACGGACCTCAATAAATTGAGGTGTAAAGCCTTTTGGCATAGTCCAGCGCCCGGTCAGACGCTCAAAGTCTTCGAAATTAAATTTATTGTCTTCAAGAGGTACAACCAGCACCTCTGTGCCCTGAATCAGGCGCAGCTCAACCGAACCTGAAGCACGACGTTTATTGGGGCTGACCTGTACCAGATCAAGCTGGTACTCATAAGCATTTTCAGAAAGCGGTTTAATTCCCAAATTTTGTATAGTCAGACTCAGGCCACCACGGTCACGTAGTACTTCACGATAGATCAGGCTCATACCCTCAACCTGAGACTGCTTGGCACGGGCTTCATTTAATGCAGTATACAAATCGTTAGAATTGCTTACCGCCACATCGCGCTCCTGAATTGCTGCATTCAAGCTCTTGTTCAAGGCATTTAGAGCAGTTTTCTGCTTCTGGACCACTTCAACCAGTTGCTCGGCATCTGCATCATAACCGACCACTGACAAGCCTTGACGATGGCCAACTGAATATCCTAATGCCAGGCTTCCTAATGTCAGAAGTGCTCCTCCCATAACCAATGGCATATTGGTTTGCAAAAATGGCTTCTTCACTTTATGTGACGTGGTATTAGGTTCTGTGTTTTGCATCGTCATCTCTAAAATACAAAAATTTTTTCAAAGCACACATTTAAATCTAAAAATAAATATGTGTGAAGTTCAAAAGCGTTTTTTATGGTAATAAGCCAATACCGGTCAGACCAGCATTTTCAGCAAAACCAAACATTAGGTTCATATTTTGTACCGCTTGACCCGCTGCACCTTTAACAAGATTGTCCTGAACCACTAAAATAACCAGTTTTGTTGGCTGTGGCTTATACAGGGCAATACGTAACTGGTTGGCACCACGTACACTACGAGTTTCAGGTGAGCTACTGGATGGCATTACATCAACAAACTGTTCATCGGCATAAAAGATTTCATAAAGTGACTGTAGATCAGTATTTTGTCCCTGTTCAGTTAAATCAACATAAATAGTACTGAACATACCGCGAATCATCGGTACCAGATGTGGAATAAACAGAATCTGGTCAAATACACCGCTCTGGCCAGAAATGTTCTCTAACGCCTCTACTATCTCTGGATGATGACGGTGACCGGCAACACCATAAGCTTTAAAATTATCGGCATTTTCGCTGTAAATCATGCCAAGACTGGCTTTACGACCCGCCCCTGAAACGCCAGACTTAGCATCAATAATAATACTGGCTGGTTTAACCAGCTCTTGTTCAGATTTAAATAGTGGCGCCAGACCAAGTTGAACCGTAGTTGGATAACAGCCCGGATTTCCTACTACCTTAGCCTGCTTGATTTTTTCACGGTTAAGTTCGGTTAAACCGTAAACTGATTCAGTCAATATATCCGGACAGCTATGTTCCAGACCATACCATTTCTCGAACTGCTGTAAGTTCTGTAAACGGAAGTCAGCTGCCAGATCAATCACTTTGGTATTAGCAGCAACCAGCTCGGCAGCGTGCTTCATGGCAACACCGTGCGGTGTGGCAAAAAACACCACGTCACAATGTTTCAGGACATTCATATCCAAGTCTGAAAACTGGAGATCGGTATAGCCGCGCAGACTTAGGAACATGTCATCTACACGCTTGCCTGCTTCTGTACGTGAGGTGAGTACACTGACTTGAACATCGGGATGCCGTAATAAAAGACGTAGCAATTCAACGCCTGTATAACCTGTACCACCCACAATTCCGACAGAAATCACTCTTATTTCCTCAAGGTTTACCTAAACCCGGCTAGTATGGCAGTTCATCTCATTTTCTACAATGTGCAACTGCATCAGATCACAGTCTATATATACCACCAGCCAGGTAACTTATAACTCTTAAGCTGCTGGCGGTGCACCAGATAATCTGGATCATGCCGCGCCACTTCTGCCCAAAACAGAGGACTATGATTAAAATGCCGGGTATGTGCCAGTTCATGAATACACAAGTAGCACACCAGTTGCTCTGGCATTAATATCGCGCCTGCATGCAGCATAATATCATGTACGCTGCTGCAACTCCCCCACCGGGTCTTGGGCTGGCGAATACTGCATGTTTTATACGGCAACCCAATTTCCTGACTTATGGATTCGAGATAATCAGGTAGCAGCTGCTTTGCCTGATCTATTACACAGGCTTTTAAGCTATGTTCAGGGTGATTCTGATTAATAAGAATCTGCTGCTCTATATTTAAAATAAAAGAGTTTTTTTGCGCACATTGCTTTATTGCAAGCTCAGCAGGGCAATTAAAAAATTTTATAGACTCTGGAATAGAAAACAGATCTGGTATCTGGCTCTGCTGTTTATGCCATGTCTCTAACAACCAGTTCTCTGCCTGAGATAAAAACTGTTCTATCTGTTTCTTAGTACAACGCAGAGGTACAGTGAGCCGCACCCCTTGTGGTTCGACACGCAAGCGCAAACGCTTTGCTGTTGCATGCCGAACAATTCTGATTTCAGGTAATTCAGCCTGCTGCATTAAATGGCTGTACGCTCTTCAATGCCATTATTGGTGGCCACAATTGCAATATCAGCTTTGTTGATCGCAAATATACCGTTGGTTACCACTCCAGGAATATTATTGATGGTTTTTTCAAGTTCGAGTGCGTTCAAGATATTCAGATTATAGATATCCAGAATCACATTACCATTATCTGTAATCACCCCTTCACGATATACCGGATCGCCACCCAGACTTACCAGTTTACGCGCTACTGCAGAACGTGCCATAGGAATGACTTCTACAGGCAAAGGAAAATCACGGCCCAGCTGTTCTACCCACTTCGAGTCATCTACAATACAAACAAATTTCTTGGCAATTGAAGCAACAATCTTTTCACGAGTCAGTGCTGCACCGCCCCCTTTAATCATATGCATATGACGGTCGATTTCATCTGCACCATCGACGTAGGCATCCAGACCGCCAACATGGTTCATGTCAACCACTTCAATGCCCAGTTTTTTCAGTCGCTCTGCTGTTGCATTAGAACTGGCCACTGCTGCTTCAAGTTGCAGCTCTGGCAATAACTCGATCAGGAAATTAACCGTGCTCCCTGTGCCTACGCCCAAAATACCGCCTCGAGGCAAATGTTTTAGCGCCGCTTTGGCAGCTGCCTGTTTTTTTTCATCTTGGGTGGTATACAGACTCATGACTTCACTCAACTATTTTTAGCAAATTGGCCAATTAAACGGCGCAAATGTACAGGGGTTTGTTACAATAAGCCCCTATTTTAAACTGTTAGATGGAAGATTAACATGCTGTCTCGTTTGGTTCGACAAATTTTACAAGCAACGGTTTATGATGTTGCAATCGAAACCCCACTCGAAGCAGCGCCACGAATTAGTGAAAAACTAAACAACAATATTCGCTTTAAACGTGAAGACTTACAGCCAGTTTTTTCATTTAAGCTGCGCGGTGCTTATAACCGCATTAGCCAATTACCCAAAACTCAGCTAGAACGTGGCGTAATTACAGCTTCAGCAGGTAACCATGCCCAAGGTGTTGCCCTGTCTGGAAAGAAACTGGGAATTCGTGCCATTATTGTTATGCCAAAAACCACACCAGATATTAAAATTCAGGCTGTAAAACGCCTTGGTGGTGAAGTGGTTCTGCACGGCGATTCTTTTGATATTGCCAACAAATATGCAATTCAACGTGCATCAGAAGAAGGTGTGACTTTTATCCCGCCTTATGACGATGAACTGGTTATGGCCGGACAAGGGACCATCGCCAATGAAATTTTGCGCCAGTGGCGTGATGTAGAATATGTATTTGTTGCAGTAGGTGGCGGTGGCCTGATAGCAGGTATAGCTGCCTATTTAGGTGATGTTGCGCCACATGTAAAAGTGATTCCTGTCGAATATGATGAATCAGCCTGTTTAAAGGCAGCCCTAGAATCTGGTGAGCGTGTAATTTTGCCATCGGTAGGCCTGTTTGCAGATGGTACAGCCGTAGCACAGATTGGTGAAAAGCCTTTTGAAGTAATCCGCTTGCAGAAATCTGATAATTCGGGCCCGATTGTTGAGCCTGAGGTTGTTCTGGTAAATACAGACGAAATTTGTGCAGCAATTAAAGAAACATTTGATGAAAACCGCAGTATTGTCGAACCTTCGGGTGCAATGGCATTGGCAGGTATTAAAAAGTATATTGAACAGCATAAACTGACTGGTAAAAATATTGTGTCTATTGTTTGCGGTGCAAACATGAACTTTGACCGATTACGCTATATCGCTGAACGTACAGAACTGGGGGAACGTCGTGAAGCAATCTATGCTGTAACCATTCCTGAACAGAAAGGTGCCTTTTTACAATTTTGCCGAACCCTGCAAGGTCGTAATATTACTGAATTTAACTACCGCGCCAGTGAAAGTGACTCGGCACAGGTTTTTGTGGGCATCAGTTTAAAAGGTGGTGAAGCAGAACGCCATGAAATCCATAACCTGCTAAAAGAAAGTTACGAGGTGGATGACCTGTCCGATGATGAAGTTGCCAAGCTGCACATCCGCTATTTGATTGGTGGCCATGCCAATATTGAAAATGAGCGCCTGTTCCGGGTAGAGTTTCCGGAACGTCCAGGTGCCCTGCTGACGTTCCTTGAACGCCTTGGCCCGACTCATAATATTACCCTGTTCCACTACCGCAACCATGGCGCAGCTGAAGGACGGGTCCTGGTGGGTATGGAGGCGACAGATGCCAAGCAGAATCCGGACGGAATAATTGAAACCTTGAAAACAATCACTTATCCGTATGAGGAAATAACTCATAATATTGGCTATAAGCGTTTTCTTAAATAGTTTTTGGTAAATAGAAGCCGGCCTAGAGCCGGTTTTTTATTTTATATCATTTTATTTAAGCCTACCCGTTTGGGGTTTTAATACACTTTAAAATTTTCTTTTTTATTAAGGTAATACCCTGTATTTTTTGTAACACAGCAACCTCAAAACAATTAAAACTAAAGTGATATTATCACGCTGTATAATAGATTAAGCTTTGTACTCTTTACAGTGCAGACTTTAGAAGAAAGATAGCAGGTTTTCTGAATGGCTTTATTTACCGTAATTGGTCTGGGTAGCTTTGGAGCTACTGTCGCTACCGAACTTACCCGCCTCAAGCATGACGTGATTGGTATAGATCTGGTTAAACGTCACGTTGAAAATATTGGTGACCAGTTATCACATGCAGTGATTGCGGATGCGACTGATGAACATGTGCTCGAAGAGCTTAATATTCAGGATTGTGATGCTGTCGTAGTGGCAATTGGTGAGGATATTGAAGCCAGTATTTTATGTGTTCTACACCTGAAAAACATGGGGGTAAACAAGATCTGGGTGAAAGCCAAGACCAAGGCACATCATATGATTCTGAGTCATTTAGGCATCGACAAGATCATTCACCCTGAAGAAGATATGGGGGTCAGGGTCGCCCAAGCTTTAAATTATCCTATGGTCAGCCGTTACATGGCACTTGAGGATGATCATTTTATAGTTCGGATCAATATTGAAAATAAACTTGAAGGTGTGCATCTGTTTGGCCTGATTAACCAGGTCGCAAAAGTTCATCTGCTGCTTTTAAAGCGCGGCAAAGAAATTTTTTATGAGCCTGCTCCAGATTTCACTTTAAAGTATGGGGATATTTTAATCATAGAAGGCTCTCTGGAGCAGCTCCAAAGACTTTCAATGCGTTTTCTCTAACATGCATTTTCCTAATTTTAGACATCTCACACAACGAACTATTAACCTGAGCCCTCCTACACTCCTGGCTTTAGGATTTTTAAGTTTCATTCTGGTTGGAACCCTGTTGTTGCGCCTGCCTATCTCTCACCACGGCCATTTGAGCTGGATGGATGCATTATTTACTGCTACATCGGCAGTTACAATTACTGGTTTATCCACCATCAGTGTTCATGACTCTCTAACAGGTTTTGGCCAGACAGTACTCTTGCTCCTTATTCAGAGCGGGGGCCTAGGTTTTATGACCTTTGCCATTTTGGCAGCACTGAGCCTTTCTCCTAAAGTACGTCTCAGACAGCAGATGATGGCACAAACTGCTACCGGACAAACCAATCTGTCTAAAGTCACTTTTATAGCCAAAGGCGTTTTTTTCTATACTTTATTTTTTGAGCTCATCGGCACAGTCATATTAACGGTATTATTTACGCCTGAATACGGCTTTCCAACTAGCCTGCATTATGCAATTTTTTACAGTATTTCTTCATTTAACAATGCCGGTTTTTCTATTTTTG
The DNA here is from genome assembly GCF_000620525.1 of Acinetobacter sp. UNC436CL71CviS28. NCBI lineage: Bacteria > Pseudomonadati > Pseudomonadota > Gammaproteobacteria > Moraxellales > Moraxellaceae > Acinetobacter > Acinetobacter sp. UNC436CL71CviS28. The sequence goes on along the minus strand of NZ_JIBB01000014.1, from coordinate 11,719 downwards.
GCGATAGCCTGATGAGCTTTGAAGGGCAATATCTGGTTTACTTGGTTATTAGCCTGCTCTATATCATTGGAGGAATCGGTTTTATTGTACTCATGGATATAAAACGCTCTAAAAGCTGGAGCAAACTTAGCGCCAACAGCAAGCTGGTATTGAGTTCCATTGCCATTATCAATCTGTTGGCTTTTATAGTGATCTGGATGTTAGAAGCAACCAATTATCAGACGTTCGGTCAACTAAATCTGGGTGAACAGGCTGTACATGCTTGGTTTCAGGCCACTGCGCCACGTTCCTCTGGCCTAAATACCATTGATACAGGTTCAATGACGAGTACTTCGACGTTAGTGGTGATGTTATTGATGTTTATTGGAGGCGGCTCTCTCAGCACGGCAGGTGGTATTAAAGTAAGTACATTTGTAGTCTTACTGCTCAGCGTAATTTCTTTCTTGCGTCGTAATGAGGAAGTCCGTACTTTTAACCATTCAATCTCACAGGAAACCACAGTGAAGGCACTGGCCGTCGCCATGATTACCTGCATTTTAATCTTTGGAGGATTTTTCCTGATTCTTCTGCTGGAACCCCGGCAAAACTTTTTGGATCTGCTATTCGAAATTGTCTCTGCTGCATGTACTGTAGGTTTATCGCGCGGGATTACCGGTGAACTGAGTTCTGGCAGCTTAATGATCCTTATTTTTCTGATGTATGCCGGCCGGCTTGGTCCTTTAACATTAGCATATCTGATTGCAACTCCAAAGAAGAGCCGGCTTAAGCACCCGCCAACCGATATCCAGATCGGTTAAATTAAAAAAACCACTCTTGAGAGTGGTTTTTTACAGTAGGGCTCTAGTACCAGTTCATGAGTGAAACACCCAGACCCACATAGGTAGCACGGTGATTATAATCAATCAAGCTCTCGCCATAACCATCAAACAATTGAAAATGTCCACGCAATTTGCCGCTAATTGGGAATGCCCAGTCAAATTGGGCAGCACCATGTGAGTCATCGCCTCCTTTTAAAGAGTGCCGCAACATCAAAGAGAAATCATGATCTTTCCAGCGATAGAAGGCCGTTAAATCTCCACGGCCGATGTAGTCATCAATATCTGCATTGTTGTCATCACTTGCATTTTCCTCAATACGGTACCAAGGTCGCAGCATAAGAGCAAAATTTTCACGCTCAAGCCCGACATTCATAATGATACGGTTCCAGCTACGCGATAAAGGATCTGCACGGCCGTTAGACTGGTGATTAAAAGTCAAACCCAGTAACCGGCCGTTTAAACCTAGCAAATTATAATTCGTGCGGAACATCAGGCTGACTTCAGGTTCATAATTAGTTTCCCGAAACGGACGGGATTCATCTTCGTTATATACCTGCCAGCGTGACGACTGGGTATAACCTAACCATAGGTCGCCATTATCACCAAATATATTTTCTGCCGCTTTGGTTTTAAAGGAAATCTGGAACTTGGCTTCAATTGACTTAAGGTCCTGTGCATCTTCTGCAGAGACTGTATTTTCAGGATTTGGACTCGAAGGTGTTTCATTTTTATCGCTGGTCCAATAAGCTGGCAGCAAATAGACTGGCTGGTGCGCACGAATATTCCATGTACCGAGCTTGCTTTCTGGAGAAAGCTCCCAACGGCGGTCCAGCAATGAAACATTCGGATCAATTTTTGGATCTTCTACTGCTTTGCGTTGAGCCACCACTAAAGGTTTTTCTGCTTCGGGTACCACAAACAATGCATCATAACAGGCCAGACGATCTGCATTGGAAGCAAGTCCTACACATGCTTGTGCACTCGCAGGTTTAGCCGCCGCAGGATCTTCCGCATGGCTTGTAGACACCACCACCACGCCAAGTATCGCAAGGATACCCAGCTGAAGTGAGGGCCGTTCAAAGGCTTTGAACGACATTTTATTCTCCAGTTTTCAGTTTTATTTATTTGACTTGTTTAATTTCAAAACCGAGTTGTACTAATTCATCACGCTTTGCAAATGGTGCAACCACCGCTCTAACCGGTTTCTGACCGGTCAGATAAATATTTACAACCCGTTTCAGATCATCAAAAGTAGTCTGTAATATACGCTGACGCAAGATTTTTCTAAAGGCTGGCGTACGTTCATGCAGTAATGCATAACATGCTGTAATAGCTTCACCCGCTGGAGAACCCGGCTTATCCATACTGGCAACCAAACCAAGAATAGCCTCTTCTAACTGGTGTGGTTTTTGTTCAGCATTAAATAACCAGTTCAAGCTTGAATCAAAGTCGTTGAAAGTTTCTGCGAGACGTGGATCGCGATAACTATAGAAACGGAAACTGCAAGCATTACCATCATAGCTGGCTCCTCCACCATAAGCCCCACCTTTTTCACGAATAGCGCTATGCAAAAAGCCGTTACGCAAGTATGCAGCCAATACCATTAGCGGTGCAGCATCTGGGTGGGAGACTTCAACAGCCTGATAAGCTGAGGCACAGAACTGAACATTAGACTGGATTAACCAGGCTTCATCCGCGTTATTATCTTCGAATTTAACCTGAGTCAGCTCAGCTTGAGTTTGATCTACAGCCAGTTTATTCCATACGTCCTGGATTTCTTCCAACAAGCGTTCAGTCTGGTGTTCTTCACACACCAGCAAAAACTGTTTAGGAGCCTGTAACAGTTTGCGATGAATTAACTTCAACTCATCAATAAGGCGATGATACTCTGCCTCATCTTTTTCAATCTTGCTGACCAGATCTGTCATCCAGTTGAGCGCACCCAGTCCTGTCGTATGGTAATCACGACGAGCCAGTGCACTCATGTTACGTGACGCTGTTTGCATCGCATAACTATGTCCTGAGCCGGAAATCCGTGAATGCCAACGGGTTTTACGCTGTTGCAGAAGTTCTATGATACGGCTTTTTTCATCAAAACGAAGCTGCTCAAAAGCTAGCTTAAGTAGATGGATCGCATCAAATTTATTAACCAGTGACTTAGTGGTTAATGTCAGCCAGGCACTTATACGACCTTTATCATTAACTTTGCTGCGTAATGAAGCACCCATGCCTAACCCACCACTCACTGCAGTTTGCAGCTGTTGCAGTTCAAGATAGCCATACTCTCCTGCACCCACCTCACCCATCAGGACTGACAGCAAGTTAAAGTAAGGTGAATTTATTATCTCGTCAGGAATCTGGATCAGCACCTGCTGATAATAAATACCATTTGTTCCAGCATGGTAAAGATTTAAAGGGGTATCCAGATTATTACAGATAATTTCACGCAGCTGACCCTGTACAATGTGCAGCTCTTCAGGCACATCCTCCAAACCTACTTTAGGTAACAGGTCCAGATCATCTTCCATATTCTGACGTTGCTTCAATGCTTCTGTATTTTCCAGAATCTGTTTACGGTCTGCTTCAGACAATGTCTCAGCGAGTTTAGCCAGACGAGCTTTTTCAGCCTGCTCATCCTTTAGAGACTTTTCAGCATCAGGAACCAGCGTCAGTTGAACACGATGCGGGTTATCAAGCAGATAAGTCTGGATCAGGCTAGACAGCCACATTGGATCTTTTAGTTCTTCTCTTACCTGTTCAATCGCGCTGTCGACATCCCATACATGAATCGGGTCATTGTGATGAATAGCACTACTCAAACCATTCAAGATTAGACTGAGGCCATAAGGTGTACCATCACCACCAATTTCACGCTGATGCAGTTCGATCTGATGCAAAATTGCTTCAATCAGTTTTGACTCTACAGGTTTTGATGCCACTTCCTGCAAGATATTAAGTACGCCTTCTTTAAATGTCTGTGCATGCTCCGGATTAGAACCTTGCACTGCACAATAAAAAGTCATCTCAAAGTTGCTGTCATCTACTCCCATAAACGGGCCTGTAGACTGTGCATATCCACAGGTTTCCAGATAATGCCGTAAGGGTGAAGCCGAGTCTTCCAGTAATATGCCTTCAACCAGACGCATACCTAAACGCAATTTGATGTCACTAGCCTGAGGTAACAACCAGCCCAATACGTGATAAGTTTTATCTGTTAGCTCATCGCCATCTACTGCATAAGTTTCAGTAACCTCTATAGGGGCTGACAGGCGTTTTTCCGGAGTAGAATAGAGTGTTTTTCCAGGTTTAAACTTGTTTAAAGCCAGTGTTTCAAACTGTTCCTGCAACTCATACGCCGAAAGATTACCAAAAGTCATAAAGACTGCATTACTTGGATGATAATGCGACTTATAAAAATCGACTAGCTGCTCATAAGTCAGATCAGGAATGTCTTTAGGATCACCACCTGAATTATAATGATAAGTGGTTTGTGGGAATAAATGTTCTGCCAGCTGATGATACAACTGATCTGAAGGTGAACTCATCGCCCCCTTCATTTCATTAAAAACCACGCCTTTATAGACAGGCTGGTCATCTTCGAGCTCTACCCGAATACCTTCCTGAGCAAAATCCAGAGGATTCAGGTTTGCAGCAAAGGCTGCATCGAGATAAACAGATAACAGGTTCTGAAAATCTTTCTTGTTTTGGGTCGCAAACGGATAGGCTGTCCAGTCTGCCGCTGTAAAAGCATTCATGAAAGTATTTAATGAACGGCGGATCATTAAAAAGAATGGATCACGGACCGGAAATTTTTCTGAGCCACATAAAGCAGTATGCTCCAAAATATGAGCAGTACCTTTTGAATCCATGGGCTGGGTACGAAAAGCTACCAAGAATACGTTTTCATCATAGTCAGTGGCTAGATGGTAATGCACCGCCCCTGTAACCTTGTGTTTGTATTCAGACACTAAAATGTCTAGGGCCTCGACATGGTGTTGACGTACCAACTGAAACGCGGGATGAACAGTTTGATTAATGGTTTCAGTGACATCGACAGTCATGTGATCTCCTCATACTTTTAAAATATTCAATAAATTGCATTATACCTATAGTTTTAGTCACAATTCACGTTTTAAACCTGACTAAAACAATAGATTTTTAATGATGGCATGATCGGTTTTTTCAACCTTGTCTCAAATAAACAGTAGGTTTCAAGATGGCTAGATTCAGTATGGTCCTAATTCCAGTTCAGCTAAAGTAAAATAGTTGCTAACCCTCTATTTCAATAGGGAGGAATGAAGAACGCACCCCCTCTTTTAATAAACGTATTGAATTTTATTCATTAATCTATAAGAAACATAAGCATTAAGGTAAACTTGTTTTTTTATATGATAAATGGCGAGAAACATGGCGACTGTTGACCTTTTTGCAATTGGCAATGCATTAATTGACCAAGAATTTAGAGTTACTGATGAATTCCTCACTCAGCAGAATCTGCAAAAAGGTACCATGCAACTGGCCGAAGGTGATGTTCAGTCAGCCTTATATGAGAATCTGAAAGCAACCCAAGTTTATAAAGGTCAGGCAAGCGGTGGCTCAGCAGCCAATACAACGGTGGCATTTAGCGCCCTAGGCGGTAAAGCATTTTATGCCTGTCGTGTAGGTAATGATGAGCTTGGCCTAGTTTATCTTAACGGTTTAAATGCAGCCGATGTAAAAACCAGTGCCAAGTCAATTAGTGATGGTGTAACTGGTACCTGCATGGTACTCATCAGTGAAGATTCTGAACGTACCATGCAAACCTATCTTGGGATTACTGCTGAACTCTCGGAAACCCAGATTGATTTCTCGCCTCTTCAAACTGCAAAGTGGTTATATATTGAGGGTTATCTGTCAACCAGCCCCACTGCACGTGCCGCTGTACGTGAAGCACGTCGTATTGCTCGTACACATGGGGTAAAAATTGCGCTGACTTTATCTGATCCGGCTATGGTGCAGTATGCACGTGAAGGACTGGACGAAATGATTGATGACGGTGTAGACCTGCTATTCTGTAATGAACATGAAGCCATGATGTATACCGGCGCCTCAACTGCAGAGCAGGCCTTAGAAAAATTGAAATTTAAAAGTCGGTATGTTGTTATTACCCGCAGCGCACAGGGTGCAATACTTGCTACAGCCGAACAGCATTTGCAGGTACCAGGTCGTAGCGTAATCGCTGTAGATGCCAATGGCGCAGGTGATGCATTTGCTGGGGCTCTACTTTATGCTATGAATGCAGGTATGGATATAAAAACTGCGGCAGAACTGGCTATTTTAATTTCTAGTGAAGTGGTTGCAAATTTTGGCCCCCGGTTAACTCTGGAGCAATACCGTCAGCTCTTGCAAAAATTTAAAAAGGAAACTGCATAATATGGAAAGAATATGCTTGACTGAAGATATACCAGAACGTGAAGCCCGCAGCTATGAAACGGCTAATGGTGATAATATTTTTATCACCCAGCGCGACGGATGTTTTTATGCTTACCAGAATCTTTGTCCGCATCTGCAAACCGAGCTTGAATTTTTAGAGAACCAGTTTCTCGACCGTGATCAGGAATTCATAGAATGCTCGACTCATGGTGCCTTGTTCCTGGTCGAGACAGGAGAGTGTATTTCTGGTCCTTGTCAGGGTCAGTCGCTTGAGAAAGTTGCCATTAAGGTCCATTCTGACGGCGGCATTTATCTAGAAAATTAATTAAAGGTTCTGTCATGGCTGCGCTGCTGCTTAATTATTATTTGATGCCATTTAATGTCAGTTTATTGGCTTTAGTGTTGCTCAGCATGGCAGAAACTATCGGCATGCAGTTCGGTTTTCGGCCCAGCGATTTACTCAAACGCTTTATACCGGTCTGGATCTCGAACTCCCCCCTCTTCGATGTAAAGTTTTCCAAGGTTCTGATCTTTGTATTTTTGCTTATGAACTTTAGCTTTGCAGGGTATTTTTTGCAGTTCGTTTACTTCGCCAATCAACAGCAGCTGATTTCACCTTTTTATATTATTTTACCTGCTCTGATTATTGCAATTTTCTTTACCATGTTCATGATCCATTACCTGGATCAGGTGATTAAACCCAAGCTGAACCAAAAAAATACCAGCCTGCTGGGGCGACTGGCAACGATCTCTAGTGGTAGCGCAAGACCAGGCTTCTCAGCCCAGGCCAGAGTCAGAGATGAGTTTGGACAGCTACATTATGTACAGGTTGAGCCAGAATTTGGTGAATTGGAATTTCAGTCACAGGTAATCTTGATTCGGTTTAAAAAATCACATTATATGGCCAAGAAAATTTCCGAATCAAACCGCCTGTTCAATCCGGAATTATAGAGTCTTGATAAACCATTTAAAAAGTAAAATATATATAATTTTTCTACCATTGCATGGTAATAAAATTACAAGTCCAGTCCATCAATGACCTTATTCTCACGCAAAAGCTGTAATTGCTCTTCGGTTTTAAACTCTCGGAGAATCTGGCCAGTATGCTCACCCAGTCGTGGTGGTGCTTGCCAGTATTCTACTGGCGTATCTGATAATTTGATTGGCGAGCCTATAACTCTGAATGCAGGATTAAGCACATGGGGCAGCTTGACCAGCATCTGTCTTGCCTGTACTTGCGGCTCTGCAAATGCCTCTTCTATCGAATTTATCATACCGACTGGTACTTTCACTGCATGGATTCGCTCTACCCAATACTGGGCATTTTCTTGCAGAAAATAATCTGACAGTATACCCACCAGTTCATGCCGGTGTTTTACCCGGCTCTGGTTGGTTAAAAATTCAGAACGCCCTAATAAATCCTTCCGGTCAATAGCGATACATAGTTCCCTGAATTGTCTATCATTTCCACAGGCTACAATAAACTCTTTATCTTTCGCCCTGAAAGTCTGATAGGGAACAATATTTGGATGTGTATTTCCCATACGCTGGGGCGCTTTACCTGAACTCAGGTAATTCATCCCCTGATTCGCCAGACCGGCAATCTGCACATCCAGTAAAGACATATCAATGTATTGTCCCCGTCCAGTGTGCTGACGCGCCAGTAATGCAGCCTGAATCGCAATTGTGGCATATAACCCGGTTTGAAGATCTACCACTGCAACGCCTACCTTCTGTGCACCACCACCTGGTATACTGTCTGGTTCCCCAGTAATACTCATCAGGCCGGCCATACCCTGTATAATAAAATCATAGCCAGGTTCAGCAGCTCGTGGTCCATCCTGACCAAAACCAGTGATTGAACAATATACAAGTTGAGGATTTAAAACCTTAAGGCTGTCATAATCCAGTCCATAACGTACCAGTGAACCTGCCTTATAATTTTCAATTACTACATCGGCTGTTTTAGCCATCTCCCGGATCAGCTCCTGGCCTTCATGAGTGGCCATATCAATAGCGACTGAGTGTTTATTACGGTTTGTACACTGGAAATATCCCGATTCACGAGTTTGTTCTCCGTTTTGATCAAGCATCCAGGGTGGCCCCCACATACGAGTATCATCACCTGTACCTGGTCGTTCAACCTTAATTACTTCTGCTCCCAGATCTGCCAAAATCTGTCCACACCATGGTCCGGCCAGTACACGGCTCAGGTCCAGAACCCTTATTCCCTGCAATGCACCCATGTTTGTCTCCTTATATCAAAGAATTTATGCTTGCCTTTTACTGTTGTTGTGGATCATATTGCCGGTCACGAATAAACAGTCCTGGTAATACGCCTGCAATAAAATAAGCTGCTCCCATGACAATAAATGCCATCGTAAAAGTACCGCCCGAGGCTAAGAAACCGATCGTTGCAGGTGCAATTGCTGCCCCAACACGTCCAATGTTATAGGCACCACCAATGGCTGTACCACGTACATCCGTTGAGAACGACTCCGCCATATAGGTTGCATTGACTCCATACGGAATGCCATAAAGAAAGCCAAAGGTAATAAGCAGGTATAAAATATTATCTGGGGTATTAAAGAAAATAATGACCGGCAGGAAGATTGCACTGGCAATAGTACCGAATACGAAAACTGCCCGACGGTTAAACTTGTCAGCCAAGAAGCCCGCCAGAATTTTCCCAAGAATCATTGCAGTGTAAGAACCCACCATATAGCTGGTCAGGTTTTTAAAATTCATATGAACTTCAGTTTCCAGATAGCTAGGCATCCAGTTATTAATACCGTAATAGCCAAATTGCAGAAAAAATGCTGTCGTCATCCACAGTAAAAACATTTTTCGATGTTTAAAATTTCTAAAAATCTGTTTATAGATACTGCCGCCTTTTGGTGCTGCTTCTTGATCCTGAACTTGAGCAGTTCCCTGTAGCACCGCAATTTTATTGAGTTGCCATGATTTAGGTTCAGGCACGAAACGCTGCAAGAAAATATTGATAAATGCCGGAATAACGGTAATAAAAAATAAAACCCGCCAGCCATGTTCAGGAATAATAGAGCCGGCCAATAAAGTGGCTACGATATAGCCCACAGTTTGCCCGGTCTGTAATGTTCCGAGTACGGTGGTACGGTAAGTTGTTGGCACATACTCAGCCATCAGGGTATTGCAGGCCATATATAATGCGCCTATCCCGAGAGCACCGATAAAACGCAATGCCATAAACTGTTCAAAGGTTTGAGTAAATCCGAGCAAACAGGTAGCAACTGAAAAGAAGGTTACTGAATGAGCAATGGTACGTACCCGACCAAATTTATCACAGGCCCATCCACCTAACACACCACCAACACCCATACCGGCGAGTGATGCACTACCTAAGGCCCCTGCCTGAAAAGCGCTCAGACCAAAATCAGCTCTCAGACTGGTCAAACTGTAAGAAAGCAACATAATATCGATACCATCAACCACCATGGCAAAATAAGTAAATAACAGTGCAAATTTCCAGGTATGCGGTCCTATTTTTTCATAAGTCCCCAGATTAGACGGTAGATTTCCTTTTATAGGCTTGATCGCTACTTGTACTTCATTATTCATTTAATATTCCTCATTTTCTCAAATGAGTCATCGATGTCTTATCTTGTGTTCCATTGAAGACTTTTATTATTTTTCTTTAAGTACTATCCGTGTATGGAATCCTTGCCAAGAGAAGCTCATGATGAATCCTTAAGTCCGTGTCAGGTTCATTTTCAGGCAAAGCTTCGCCATGAAGATGCACTCAGGCATCTTCAGCAAATTTCTTGGAATGGTTTAGTTTGAAAAAGCAGCTATACCAGTTTGGGCACGACCCAAAATCAAGGCATGTACATCATGAGTACCTTCATAGGTGTTTACAACTTCCAGGTTAACCAGATGACGCGCTACCCCAAACTCATCACTGATACCGTTACCCCCCAGCATGTCACGTGCCAAACGGGCAATATCAAGCGCCTTACCGCAGTTATTACGCTTAATCAATGATGTGCCTTCAACTGAAGCAATACCCTCATCTTTCATACGACCAAAACGTAAAGCTACCTGTAAACCAAGGGCAATCTCAGTTTGCATATCTGCCAGTTTTTTCTGGATCAGCTGGTTAGCCGCAAGCGGGCGGCCAAATTGTTTACGGTCCATCGTATACTGATGCGCCGTATGCCAGCAAAATTCAGCAGCTCCCATGGCGCCCCAGGCAATGCCGTAACGGGCACTATTCAGGCAGGTAAATGGGCCGCGTAATCCCTGGACTTCTGGAAATGCATTTTCTTCTGGTACGAACACATTATCCATAACAATTTCGCCAGTAATCGATGCACGCAAGCCTACCTTGCCATGTATCGCCGGTGCAGATAACCCGTCCCAACCTTTTTCCAGAATAAAACCGCGAATTGGGCCAACATTTCCTTCAGTAGAAACTTCTTTTGCCCACACAACAAATACATCAGCAATCGGGCTATTAGTAATCCACATTTTTGCGCCTGAGAGTCGATATCCACCTTCTACCTTTTTAGCACGAGTTGACATGCTGCCCGGGTCAGAACCATGGTCCGGTTCAGTCAGACCAAAACAGCCAATGAATTCACCTGTAGCCAGTTTTGGTAAGTACTTCTGTTTTTGTTCTTCACTGCCAAATTCATTAATTGGCACCATCACCAATGAACTTTGTACACTGGCCATAGAACGATAGCCTGAATCCACTCGCTCAATCTCACGTGCAATCAGACCGTAACTGACATAATTTAAACCGGCACCACCGTACTGTTCAGGAATAGTTGGCCCGAGTAGTCCTAGCTCACCCATTTCACGAAAAATAGCAGGATCGGTTTTTTCATGACGAAACTGTTCCAGAACACGTGGCATAAGCTTATCTTGGCAATATGCAGCAGCTGTATCGCGAACCATACGTTCTTCTTCATTCAGTTGCTGTTCTAATAAAAACGGATCTTGCCAGTTAAAATGAACTTTAGCTTTTTTTTCAGTGTTGATCATCTGATTCATTGCGTCCTTTGCCTTGCTGAATATCTTATATTGATTTAATGCTATTCCTGTTCAGAACAGGCTTCAAACGATAATTTTTCATTCAGATATTCCTTTTACGCATATCTTGTATCGTGTTATAAGTTTTTTCTCTGTACACGACAAAAATAGATAACTCATTGAAATAATGTCATAATAATTGTTTTCTAACGACGAATACTATGACACATCTCAATGAGTTATATCTTATCTTAAACAAATATCTAAAATGGAACAAGTCACATTTAAAGTGCTTTGCGCTCATCATGCTTGTGATTATTTTAAAGCAAACATGTAATCTTTCTTCTGCATCTAAAGCCTTGCCCATCAAGTGCTTACCACAATCATTTTATCGACGTATGCAGCGCTTCTTTGCAGGTCAGTATTTTGATTATCGTCAAATTTCTCAGTTGATTTTCAATATGTTTTCATTCGAC
>NZ_JIBB01000013.1:0-83318 GCF_000620525.1 Acinetobacter sp. UNC436CL71CviS28 | reverse complement strand
AAGCCCAACTATCCGAAACCGGATGGCAAGCTGACCTTTGACCGTCTGTCTTCTGTCTTTGTATCCAACACGGTACATGAGGAAAACCAGCCGTCTCACCTCAAGCTGGCTGATGCATCTATTCCGGTTGAGGTCAACCTGCCGAAATATGACGAGCCGGCACAGCGTTACTGTCCGGCCGGGGTTTACGAGATTGTTCAGGAAGAGACTGGACCGCGGTTCCAGATCAATGCAGCGAACTGTGTGCACTGCAAGACCTGTGACATCAAGGACCCTTCACAAAACATCACATGGGTAACACCGGAAGGTGGTGGTGGTCCTAACTACCCAAATATGTAATAAGAAAAGCCCGCTTCATGAAGCGGGCTTTTTTATAGAGATTGATAACAGGTATAATTGTTATAGAAAAGATCAGGCTTTAACGATCAGTGAAGCTGCAATTAGCCACATAATCATGCCAATTATAATATCCAGAATTTTCCATGCCTTGGGCTTTTCAAAAACGGGCTCCAATAATCTTGCACCAAAAGCCAAACTGAAAAAGAATATAAAGGATGCAGATACTGCGCCGCTGGCAAAGGCCATCTTATTACTATACTGGGATGAGATTGATCCGAGCAGAACCACGGTATCTAAATAAACATGGGGATTAAGCCAGGAAAAAGTTAAACATAGCAGTATAGTCTGACGCAGAGAAGCAGTTTTCTGTTTTGAAGCATGTAAACCTTCCTGTGCTCTATAGGCCTGATAAAAACTGCGTAGTCCGTAACCAAACAGAAAAATGGCGCCAAACCATTTCATCGCCTGAATGAGACCTTCCTGCTGGCTTAAAAGATGGGCAAAGCCAAAAACACCAAGAGAAATCAGTAGTGCATCGGACAGCGCACAAACTAGAGCTACTGCAAATACATGCTGACGAAGCAACCCCTGTTTTAACACAAAGGCATTTTGTGCCCCAATCGCCATAATCAAGGAGAACCCTAAAACCAGGCCAGATAAATAACTACTCACGCACCATTAACCCTTACGTACCAGGTAATGATATTCCTTATGCTGTTCAGTATCTCTTAATTCTTCCTGAAGCAGTAGCTCGTGACCTAGGTGCATACAGAATTTCGGGATATCCCAAGAGGTTGAAGGATCAGTTGCGAATACCTCGACGACATCACCCGTTTTTACTTTTCGAATAGCCTGATGCAGCATCATTACTGGCTCTGGGCAACGTAACCCACGAGTATTTAACTGGATATTAGGCGTTAAGGCAGGTTCAGACATGCTCTATCTCGAATGACATAAACCGCTCTATTTTAACATAAAGCGCTCAATACTCTGACTGATTTATTTATAGGGTGCATTTTACTGGACCGTTTAAAACATATATACCAAAGCTATACATGCTTATAGTTTGTTACAGCCTTATAGCAATAGCACTGCACTGTTTTTTAGATTATTGCTAAGCTGATTATTCGCTATTATTAATTGATTGTTCTTACCTCCCACTTTTCTCTATAGCAATAGCAGGAGTGAATAAGATGCTTCATCAGGAAATGCAAAAAATATTACAGGACTTGCAAAAGGTTCAGGCGAAACCGGCGGTCAGTATCTTTGTCAAAACTCACCGTACTTTTCCAGATAATGAAAAAGATCCGATTGCTTTAAAAAATCAACTCAAAGCTGCTGAAGATTGCTTGAAGAAAAAACATGGTGCAGAAATTACCCAGCAGGTCATGCGAAAAATTCACCAGGAGCTGAATGACTTCAGGCCAAATTATAATCTTGATACGCTGGCTATTTTTGCCTCGCCGGAACAGGCGCATGTATTGCGGTTTCCATTTGATACAGTGGAGCGTGTAGTAATCAATGATCAGTTCGCTGTACGTGATATTTTAAAAAGCCTATCTTCTGCTGTGCATTATTATGCACTGGTTATTACCCGTGAAAAGGGCCGTCTGATAGAGGCAATTGATGACAGGGTTATTCACGAATTTAATCCAGAAGACACTGATTTACTCGAAAATCTGCCTTATGGTGCTTTTCCGGTAGTAACTGACAGTTTGGCCACTACCAGTGCTGCTGAACGTTCTATCAATGAAGATAAATATCTCAAAGAGTTCTTAAATCACATTGACAAGAACCTGCAGGCAGTTTTAGGCAGACGTAACTTGCCTGTGATTCTGATCGGTGACAAACGTAATATCGGTTTTTATAAAGAAATTTGTGACCAGCCTAACGTAATAATCGCCACTGTTGATAATGTAACTTATCTGGATAACGGTGATGCCCAACATATTGTTAACAGTATTCAGCCTGCGCTACAGCACTACCAGCAGCAGCAGCAATTACAGGCACGACAGAATATGCAGTCCCTTTATGGTACCCCAAGAATTCGGACGGATCTCCAGGAAATTTATCGGGCAGCATTAGAAGGTAATACTGCAACGCTTTATGTGCGTCAGGGTCACACACTATCGGGCCAACTAGCTCCTGAACAGCAGAGCGTTATACTAAATGATGCAGGCGATACAGAACCCCAGACTAATGATGTTATTGATGACCTCATTGATCTGGTCAGGAAAAATAGTGGTCAGGTTATGTTTCTAGATCAGACCATGATGGAAGGTCATGACCCTCTGGTTTTAGCTACCCGTTATTAATGTGACGCCCCAGCCATAGTCCTTGAGGGCTATGGCTCTTTTGAATCTTTTTTATATAAAACCGGGGCTATTTTTAGATTTATCTATAAAAATGGGAATTTTTCTAAAATAAAACTTCTGACTCTGCCGTTTGCAACTTTTATCCTTTCGCTGATGTTTGTAGATGCACAGGTTTATTTTCTTCGGTATGATTAAATTACTTTTATTAGCTACCAAGAGTCTTTAGGAAAGATCATGCACGAGGAATCAGGCCCGTCGTGGGGTATGCGAGGCTTACGCAAATGGTTGGGCACCGCCCCCGGCACCCGCGATGAACTGTTAAAACTAGTACAAGATTCACGTCGTTTTTTGGAACCCGATACTGTTGCCATGCTTGAAGGCGTACTTGACCTGCCAGCCACTAAAGTTCGTGAAGTCATGACTCCACGTACTGCCATTATTAGCCTGCAGGAAGACGATCAGTTACTTGATATCCTGCATGTCCTGATTGAATCGGCACATTCGCGCTTTCCGGTATTTTCATCTGATCAGCCAGATAATGTAGTCGGAATTTTGCTGGCCAAAGACCTCCTTCCGTTTATGACTACGCCAACACCTAAAATTGATGTACGTGCACTCATGCGTCAACCGCTGTTTGTACCTGAAAGTGCACGCTCAGATCAGGTGTTGAGAATGCTCAAGAATACCCAGACCCATATTGCAATCGTTATTGATGAATATGGCTCGACTTCTGGTCTGGTAACACTTGAAGATATTCTGGAAGAAATTGTCGGCGAAATTGAAGATGAACACGACAAGATTGATGAAGAAGCACAATATATTATTCCAGACCAGACACATAGCACAGCCAATGCATGGATTGTTCAGGCACTTACACCAATCGAACACTTCAACACAGTTTTAGATGCTGATTTTTCTGATGATGAGGTAGAAACTGTCGGCGGTTTGCTGCTACAGGAAATCGGTCTGGTGAGTGACCTGCAAGGTCAGGTGATTGAACTTGGAGACTGGGAATTCAGTATTGTAGAAGCAGATGCCCGCACTATTCATCTGATTCGAGCTGTACGTAAATGAGAGCATATTTTGACAAGCTGTTATCCACTTCAGAACAAAAAAAACAGCTCCCCCTTATTTTTCCTTTATTAATTTCTTTATTTGCCGGCGCTATTTTTAGCTTTGCGCTGGCCCCTTATTACTGGTGGTGGCTGGCGATACTCTCACCAGCACTCTTGTATGCGTCATTACGTCATCGCTCAGCCAAGCAGGCGTTTGTACTTGGCTGGGCCTATGGTTTCGGCTTATGGTTTGTTGGTGCATTCTGGCTGTTTACCTCAATCCATATATATGGCGATACTAATGCAATCCTCAGTGTACTGATGATTGCCATTATGGCACTGGTTATGGGACTGTTTAGTGCCTTGCAAACTTGGGCTTATCGGCGCTTTTTCCCTGAAACTCCTCTCACTTTTGCACCTCTCTGGGTATTTTCAGAATGGGCCAAAACTTGGGTGTTTACCGGGTTTCCATGGCTGTTTGCCGGATATGCCTTTACTGAACGCTTCCTAGACAGCTATGCCCCACTTTTTGGTGTGTTTGGGGTCTCTTTTGTTGTTATTACTCTGGCCTGTGCCTTGGTCGAAGTTTTAAATCGACGGGTATTCTGGGTGGTTCCCTCTGCCGTGCTATTGCTGGGAGCTTGGGGCGCTGCACAGCTTGACTTTGTTGAACAGAAAGCAACCAAACCGCTATCAGTTTCCCTGATCCAGGGCAATATTCCACAGGACCTAAAATGGTTGACTGAATACCAGGCCAAAACCCTCATGATTTATGTAAACTTGAGCCGGACCGAATGGGGGCGTGACTTGATTGTCTGGCCGGAATCCTCGATTCCAATGTTCCAGAGTGATATTGAACCGTTTTTAAAAGCTATGCAGACTCAGGCAGAAAAAACTGATACTGCCTGGGTAACTGGTATTCCCTATTGGGATTTGAAAGAATCCAAACAGACCGGTTATCCGATGTATTATAACAGTATTATGGCTTCTGGCAGTGAAGCAGAAGGTCTGTACAAAAAACAGCGCCTGGTTCCATTCGGGGAATATATTCCGCTTTCAGGCTTACTCAGCTGGGTTTTACCAGGTGTACAAAATGATGTCATGCTCAGTGGTTTTTCCCGTGGTTCAAGCGAACAAAAACCACTGATGATTAAAAACCATCCCTTAGCATCAGCTATCTGTTATGAAATTGCCTACCCCAACCTGACTCGCCGCAACGCCAGCACCAGTGACTTTCTGGTGACTGTCTCGAATGATGCCTGGTTTACTGGTACAGCTGGACCTTGGCAGCATTTACAAATGGTTCAGATGCGGGCCAAAGAAAATGGACGCTGGTTTATCCGGGCAACCAATACAGGTGTAACAGCATTTATTGATCATACCGGTCATATAGTAAAACAGGCTCCAACTGATCAGGAGTTTGTACTGCGTGGCGAACTGCCGGCCATGCAAGGCCAAACTTGGTATAACCGTTTTAGCGACTGGCCGATTCTGGGCTTTTCACTTTTTCTTCTGGTCTTGGGCTGGATCTATCGTCCACGTAAAGTAGATGTTTCATTTAAATCGCGACGCTAAGGCCTAAATTTTTATTCTAGATAAAAAAACCGGATTTCATCATCCGGTTTTTTGTACATTTTAAATAGGTATTAAAGTCAAAGCTGAACACTCAGATAAGAAAGTATGACAGCCAGAACACTCATTGGCAGATGGCGATATAATTTGAGCATACACTGCTCCCAGCGATTGGGAATTTCCATTGTGAGCTCTACAGCACTAGTTTTTAAAGCAGCCCAGAAACTTAAAAAAACTAAAGCACCTATTAAACTGGTTGCGAAGAAACCCACCATAATCTGACTACTGCCCTCTACGGTTTGCCAGAAGTCTAAAATGAAATGGCTGACAGGCAATAAGCTCAGCACCAAAAGCACAGATTTAAGCATGGTTAAATGCAGTGAGTTTAAATTATCTGAGAATAAGACTGCTTTCATATTTATGACTCCCTGACATTTACTGTCTCTAAATATATTATTCAATCTTTTTTTAAATAAGAAGTTTATTTTTATTCATGTTTCACTATTATTGTAACTATTCGATATGAAAATAGTTCTTATTATTAATATTAAATAAAATCATATCATAAAATTAACTAAAAACAATTATTTAAATAATATTGGATATCAAGAATTATTATCACTTCACTTAATATTCATTGTCTATATTAAGTGAAGCTATTTATTTACTATTTATATTTTAAATTTAACCCAATCATTCTATTCCTTTCGCCATACTCATTTTATTTATACTCGTATTAAATATTATAAAACTTATGGCTGGTAATAAATATCGGCATCTGTACCCTCACCACCCTGTTTACCATCTGCGCCAAATGAATACAGGTCATAGCTACGGCCTTCTGAACCGGGAATTACATACTGGATATCGTTATCCCAGCTATCTTTAGGGTAGCCCCCTTTTACATAACCTCCCGGTAGCCAGTTCTTGGCTGTCGCTGGCTGGTTAACCAATGCATCCAGTCCCCCATCCTGCATTGAGGGAAATTGGCCATTATCGAGTTTGTATTGATCCAATGCCCCTGCTACACCTTTTAAGGTAATGACTGTGGTATCAATCTTGGCTTTTTCACCTCGTCCCATTACATTCGGTACAATCAGCGCTGCCAGTACACCTAAAATCACAATTACCACCATGACTTCAATCAGGGTAAAACCAGACTGATGGGTTCGATAACTCTTGTTCTGCATTAAAATTTTCTCACTTTACTTATAGTCTTTAAAAAAATTAAACCATATTGTTCATATTCACGATAGGTAACATCACTGCAATTACTATTACCAGCACAATACCGGCCATGAGTACCAGCATCAGCGGTTCCAGCAAAGCCAGTAACGTAGATATAAAAGTAGCCACTTCACGGTCCTGCATGGTAGATGCCCGCTCCAGCATGCGGTCCAACTCACCGGATGCCTCGCCACTGCGAATCATCTGTACCATCATTGGTGGAAAATAACCGGCACGTTCAAGCTGGGTCGCCAGGTTACCGCCTTCTGTTACTTTTTCTGCGGCAAGATTGACAGAATCCCGGATTACCCAATTATTACTGACCGCCGCACCAATTTTAAGCGCATCAACCAAAGGTACGCCGGAGCGGGTTAAAATAGACAGGGTACTGGCAAAACGGGCAGCATTGATACCACGAGCCAATTTACCAAAGAGAGGCAACTTCAGTACAAAGCGGTCAAAGGTATAATGGCCGGCTGAAGTCTTTAAAAAACGTATCAGCAGCATAATACCCACTACACTGATCACCAGTAAAAATGGCCAAGCCTGACGGATAAAATCACTGGTCTTCATTAAAATAACCGTAATGGCGGGAAGTGCCTGCTTGCTCTGATCAAATGTTTTTACAATATCCGGCACTACATAGGTCATTAATCCCATTACGATCGCAAATGACATCAGCATCAAGATAATCGGATAAATCATTGCCCCCTGAATTTTCTTCTGCATGGCAAAGCGGTTTTCTGTATAGTCGGCCAGCTGATCCAGAATTAGGTCCAGATGCCCTGAACGCTCACCCGCTGCGATGGTGGCAATATAAAGATCAGGAAAACGCCCAGACTGTTGTATAGCCTGAGCCAGTGAATGGCCTTCGAGCACCTTGGAACGTACCGACATCAGTAAATTCTGCACATGTACTTTTTCACTTTGTTTGCCTACAGCCCGAATAGCTTCTTCTAACGGGATTGCGGCAGCGACTAGCACTGAAAGCTGACGGGTCATGAGTGCCAGGTCATAGGCATTTAAGCCTTTTTTGCGCCATGATCTGGTCTGACCTTTTTCTTTATTTTCTACTGGTTCGACACTGACCGGAATCCATGTCTTATCACGCAGCTGCTGTCGTATCTGACGTGCGGAATCGCCTTCCAGTATGCCTTTTTGCTGCTTTCCCGAAGCATCCATTGCAGTAAATTGATATGCTGGCATTGTAGTTTTCTAGTTTTTCCCAAAATTTATCATCATTGCTGTTGCATCAGGCAATACAGATCATTCATATTCATGTTGTTGTCCGCTTGCTCACTGTAATATAACCGAGTCGATAGCATGACGCCATTTTATCTAAAACCTTTAACGAAATTTATATGCCTAGCTCGTCCCATAATAACTGCTGTATATACCGTGTCCGGGTAGCTGTACCTGTTCATCTCTATGATAGTTTTGACTATCTGCTTAGTGCCGAACAATACTTACAGGCAGAAGTCGGTGCGCGGGTAGCAGTATCTTTTGGACGGCAAAATCTGATTGGTATCATTGTAGAGAAAATTTCTCCCGATGTTATGCCTGATCCGCGTATCAAACTTAAGGCTATTACTGAGCTGCTCGACAAGGAAGCCATTATAGACAGCAAAGTTTTAAGTTTGTTGACATGGTCTGCGCAGTATTATCAATTTCCTTTGGGTGAGGTAATGCAATGTGCTCTACCCGGCCTGTTGCGTCAGGGTAAACCGCTAAATCTGCTGGCTCGAGTCTGGAAGGTGGTACAGCCTGATGCAGAACAGCTGCTCAAGCGTTCAATCAAGCAGCAAGATGCTTATAAGATTTTAAAATTACATGCAGCCGGTACAACAGAAGATATTCTGAATTTAAGTGGTGTTGAAACTGCCACTTTAAAAGCTCTTGAAAAAAAAGAAATTGTCCGCTGTGAATTAACAGCAATAAATACCACGCCTGAACCGGTGCAGCTGGCACAAATGCCACTCACACCCAATGAAGATCAGCACAAAGCAATTCAGCGTATTTTAAAATCCTTGAAGAAATTTCAGGCCTTCTTACTTGATGGTTTGACTGGTAGCGGCAAAACAGAAGTTTATTTGCAGGTGATGTACGAGGTACTAAAACAGGGCAAGCAGATATTGGTTCTGGTTCCCGAAATCGGGTTGACACCTCAAACCATTTCCCGTTTTAAATCACGGTTTAATGTAGATATTGTACTATTACATTCTGGTTTGAGTGAATCCAAACGTTTGCAAGCATGGCAGCATGCCCAAACCGGCAAGGCTTCCATTATTCTCGGAACCCGCTCAGCAATTTATACGTCGTTGCCCCGGCTGGGACTGATTATTCTGGATGAGGAGCATGATCTGTCATTCAAGCAACAGGAAGGCTTTCGCTACCATGCCCGTGACGTAGCTCTCTACCGTGCCCATCTGGAAAACTGTCCGATTATTCTTGGCTCAGCCACACCCAGTCTGGATAGCTATCATCTGGTAGAACAGAATAAACTGACACGACTGGAACTTAACCAGCGGGCTGGCAATGCGGTCTTACCCAAAATGCAGTTAATAGATCTGAAAGTAGCCAAAAAACAGCATGGAATTAGTGAACAGCTCATCAAGCAGATTCAGCAGCGGCTGGACAAAAAAGAACAGGTGCTGGTTTTTTTAAACCGGCGTGGTTATGCGCCGGTACTGGTCTGTAATCATTGTGGCTGGCAGGCCAACTGCCCCCATTGTGATGCGCATTTTACTCTGCATACACAGCCCTATAATCATCTGCACTGTCATCATTGTGGTTCCATTCATCGTGTACCGGAAAGCTGTCCCGAATGTCAGCAAACGACCTTAAAAACGCTCGGGATGGGCACTGCCAAGGTTGAAGAAACCCTGACCGAGCTCTTTCCAGATTTTGATGTAATTCGTGTGGACCGTGACAGTACCAGCCGGGTTGGCCAATGGGACCGTATCTATCAGCGGATTCATCAAAGCCAGCCTGCTATTTTACTCGGTACCCAAATGTTAGCCAAGGGCCATCATTTTCCCTACGTGACCTTGGTTGCGATTCTGGATATTGATGCCGGACTGCTCAGCTTTGATTTTCGTGCGCCGGAACGTACAGCCCAGCTCATCATTCAGGTGGCTGGTCGTGCTGGCCGTGGAGACCGCAGAGGCGAAGTCTATCTGCAAACTTTAAGGCCTGATCATCCACTGTTAACTACATTGATCGAGAAAGACTACCGTGCTTTTGCCAAACAAGCACTCATTGAGCGCCAGCAGGCACAGCTGCCGCCTTATCGTTATACGGTACTGGTACGAGCCGACTCCAGAAACCAGCAATACAGTCAGGAATTTTTAGCTGAAATTGCTCGTAAGCTACGTGAACTTGCAGGTAGTCAGGTTGATATCTGGGGCCCTATCCCTGCCCCTATGGAGCGTAAGGCGGGTCGCTATCGGGCCCATCTGGTCCTGCTTTCGGCTGACCGGGCACAGCTGCATTTTTATTTACGGCAATGGTGGGCGATGGTAGTACAACAGTCACGACAGCATCAGTTAAAGCTGAGTATCGACGTTGACCCGCAGGAACTCAGCTAGACAGATACGAGCGGCCTCTACAGCTTGGCAGTATTTTCAGGTTTAATAGTACAAAGAACAAAACAAACGCCCGGGATAAACTTATGTCTTTGATGTTATATATGACGATTTTTCTTGGAGCATCCTTAATCCTGGTAGCCCTGAGCAGACGTTTAGGCTTGACCTCAGTGCTCGGCTATCTGGTGACAGGCTTAATTCTGGGTCAAAGCGGATTTAATCTGATTGAATTTTCCCTGATTCAGAATTTTATAGATTATGCATCGATTCTTCTTGTATTTTTAATAGGACTGGAACTCAGGCCGCAACGCATCTGGTTGATGCGATCGCATCTCATTAAACTAGGTGGTATTCAAATTGTTATCACTGCAGGACTCATCATAACCTTGGGAATAACTGTATTGCAGTTACCGCTGCTGAACAGTTTTATTGTCGGTTTTGCTCTAGCCCTCTCTGCCATGATTCTGGCCCTGCAGTTACAGACACAATATGAACAGCTCAATACCACTACTGGTCAATACACGCTGGCAGTTACTCTGGCACAGGCGTTGGTCGCCATATTCCTAATTGCCTTATTACCCTTATTTACCCGTACTGAAAGTTCACAGCATGGGATTGCCTATTTTGCTGCAACTCTTGCAACTATTAGTGGCGTTTTTCTTTTTGGCCGTTATCTGATCCAGCCATTTTTAAATTATCTGGCCAAACAGAACAGTATCGAACTGATGGCCGCTACAGCCCTGTTTACCGTACTGGCCATTTTACTTACCGTAGATGCTTTAGGGCTGCATGTGCTGATTGGTGCATTACTGGCAGGGATGTTACTGGCAGATACTCCTTTTCGACATGCGTTTGAAACCATGATCAAACCTTTTCGTAGCCTGATGTCCGGTTTTTTCTTTCTAAGTCTTGGTTTATATGCTTCATTCGCTGTGATTACACAGTCCCCAGTCTTTATTGTCTCTCTGGTTGCGGCCCTACTGATCATTAAGTCAATTGTATTAGCTGCACTTGGACATTACTCGCGCCTGAACTGGAGTAATGCAAGTTTGTTGGGTTTAGGACTTTTTCAGAGCGGAGAGCTAACTTTTCTCGTGCTGTATGCGGCATTAAAAGAACAGTTAATTGAACAGGTTCTAATGAACCAGCTAACCGCAGTTATGGTATTGTCAATGTTGCTCAGCCCATTTATCTATTTACTGGCCCAGCACATCATAAAACAGCGACCCGAACAAACCAGACAAGATGATGTTAATACTGAAGCCTCTCCGGCACTGATCATTGCCGGTTTTGGCCGTTTTGGTCAAATTATTGCCCGAGTTGCCCATCAGCAGCGGCTGCACTTTACCATCATTGATAATAATCAGCCTGGAGCAGAGTTTATTGAAGCCTATGGCGGACGGTTTATTGAGGCAGATATTACTGATTCTCAAACCCTGCAACAAGCCGGTATTGAACAGGCCAAGATACTGGTTATCGCCATTGATGATGTCGAGGACTGTATGAATGCAGTACGCTATATACGGCTGAACTATCCTGAACTAAAACTATTGGTACGGGCTCGCGACCGCTATCACGTACATTTGCTACGTGATATGGGAATAGAGCATTTCTGGCGGGAAACCCAGCTTTCTGCATTAGATATGGCAGAATATATGTTACATGCTTATGGTTTATCTTTAGAAGAAGCCCATGAGCAAGTAGATGCATTTCGCCAGCACGACTTAATACTGCTTAAACAGCAACAACGTCTTAATTGTGATGATCATAAAATTTATGAAACCCATGGCAATGCTTTAGCAGAGCTCAAACATTTGTTTGCCTATAATGAGCAGGTACAGGCAAGATATGAAGAATCTGATTTAAACCCGAATGTGGAAAATTATCGTAGTGATGTTACACAGGGTGGTCAAAATTAACTTGTATTTTAAAATAAAGACACCATAAAGACAGGGTTTGGAGAAATTTATGTCTGATTTACGTCAACGCTTCTATCTTGAGAATAGCCCTGTTCGTGGTGAAGTTGTTCATCTTGAAGAAGCCTTACAAACTATTCTGGCACAGCGTCCCTATGCACCCGCCGTACAGCTGTTAATTGGCGAAATGCTAAGTGCGACTGCACTGCTGGCCAGTACCCTGAAAATTAAGGGCCGTATCAGTTTACAAATTCAGGCTGCCGGTACTTTTAAATGGGCTATGGCTGAGTGTACTCATTTAGGTCAGGTCCGCGCCTTGGCTGAGTATGAGGAAGATCCACGTTTTGGCGAAGCCACAGATAGTAGTGTCGTACTCGGCTCTCTGGTCAATCCGGTGCTCTTTATCAATATCGAACCCGAATTTGGCGAACGCTATCAAGGGATTGTACCGCTTGACCGTTCAACTTTGGCAGAATGTCTCATGCAGTATTATGACCTGTCTGCCCAGATTCCGACCCGGTTAGTGTTGGCCAGTAATGAACAGCGTTCCGGTGGCTTACTGATTCAGCTTTTACCACGTAACAGTGAAGAAGAACAGCAAATCGTGGATGAAGACTTATGGCCACGGTTAACCATGCTGACTGAAACATTAAAATCGGAAGAACTGACCGAACTTGGCGCCGAGGAAATACTTTATCGTCTTTATAACGAGGAGGACGTCCGCTTGCCTGAGGTTGAACATTTACGTTTTGGCTGTACCTGTTCAAAAGAGCGTTGTGCTGCTGCTCTTCAACAGATTGGCGTAAGTGCTGTGCGTGAAACACTTGAATTCCAGAATCCAATCGTAATGGACTGCCAGTTCTGCCAGGCACAATATACTTTCACTGCTGAAGAAGCCTTGGGCCTGTTTGGCGAACATCTCAGTTAAAAATTACTAAAAATCAGAATTTTAAAGCCCTAATTCCTTAGGGCTTTTTTATTATTTTCCTTATTCGCTTACCTGTTTCTCACGCTTTAACATTGAAGTTCTTATATCTTTATCTAAAAATAAGTTTTTGATTAATAAATAAAAAATTTAACTTCCTCTATACCAAAACTGGCTCAGATTTTATGACAGTCTTACTACTTTCTCCTTATCGCAATATCCTATTGATTTTTTGGTTGAAATTTTAAAGATGAGCCGTTATAAATTAGGCGTTTTACTCTAAAACAAGACTGAAAAAATTATTATTTTATATTTGGGGTTTATTTCATGAAGAAACTATTGTCCTGCATGGCTGCGGGGATCTTTTTTACAACGATTAGCACTTTAAGTTTTGCAAGCGTTGATCCTTTGGTCGGTAAATGGAAAACGGTAGATGACCGGACGGGCTATTCCCGCGCTGATGTAATGGTCAAGAAAAACACAGATGGTACTTATACCGGCACAATCGTAGAAACCCGTGCAGTACCTGGCCGCCCAAAAATGGAAATATGTGAAAACTGTCCAGGTGATTTAAAAGGTAAGCCTTTTATTGGCCTTCCCTTTATTTATAACTTTAAACAGAATCCAAATAATCCATATGAATACATTGATGGTCGTGTACTTGATCCGATCGGAGGAAAAATTTATAAGGGTAAGGCTAAGGTCAATGCAAATGGCAAACACCTCACGCTAAGAGGCTACGTAGGTGTATCCGTCGTAGGCCGTAGTGTGACTTGGGTTAAATACTAGAATATTTAATTGAAACTTAAATCAAAAAGCTCCAGTTCTCGGGGCTTTTTTTGTCACGCTTTGAAACAATATAACTAATGCTTTACTCTGGCTTTTTTTTATACAACTCCAATAATGAATTAAAACAGATAAATGAATAGACGTAGAGCTGATCTATGGAAAAAAATTATTATGAACAATTGGGTATCTCACGAGATGCCAGTCCTGAAGAAATCAAGAAAAGTTATCGAAAACTGGCCCGTAAATATCATCCTGATGTCAGTAAAGAAGCAGATGCGGAAGCACAGATGCAGGCCATTAATGTTGCCTATGATACGTTAAGTGATCCGAAAAAAAAGGCTGAATATGACCAGATGCTGGATCATCCACAAGGCTTCTCTGGCTTTAATCAGAATGCAGGTCAGGGTGGCTTTGATGGCAGCCGTTTCTATCGGCAAGGTTTTTCTCAAGGAGATGCTTCAGATTTTAATGGTTTTGAAGACCTTTTTGGTCGTTTCGGTACAGGATTTGGTGGAGGCCACTATCAGTATCAGCGCGAGCCTCGTAGTTATCGTGGTGAAGACCAGCACGCCAAGATCGAAATTGATGTAGAAGTCGGCTATCAGGGAGCGACTCAAAATATCACTTTGCAGATTCCGACTGTAAATGCATATGGGGAACCAGAGGTACAGCGCAAAACCTTACAGGTTAAAATACCTAAAGGTATGAAAGAAGGCCAGCAAATCCGCCTAAGCGGTCAAGGTCAGCTCGGTATTAATGGCGGCGAGAATGGCGATTTATATATTGAAATACAGTATCGCGATACTGACCGAATCAGGGTAGATGGTACGGATGTTTATTATACCGTCAATGTTACTCCCTGGGAGGCTGCACTAGGCAAAGCGATTACCGTAAATACACCAGCCGATTCATTGAATGTAAACCTGCCTAAAAATGCCCAGTCTGGCCAACAACTTCGCCTGAAGGATAAGGGAATTCCAAATAAAACACCGGGCCATCTTTATCTTATCCTGAACATTGTAGTGCCACCGGCAACCACTGCACAGCAACAGCAGGCTTATGAATCTCTGGCTGAAGCATTCGTATCTTATCAGCCTCGCGCTTATTAAGGAGCATGAAAAATGGCGATTATTCATTACCGTGAAGTTGTATATCAGGGCCAACATGACTCTGAAATTATTGACGAACAATCTATGCTAGATCTTGAACATTTTGCTCAAGTGTGTGGACAGAGTCAGGAATGGGTATTAGAATTGCTCGAATACGATATTTTACCAGTACGCTCTCAGCAATCTTCATATCAGTTTCTGGGCGAAGATGTAGCTCGTGCCCGGAAGGCTTACCGTTTACAGCGTGATTTTAATGCCAGTTTATCTGCAGTTGCAGTAATGCTAGATCTGATTGATGAAGTTCAGCATTTACGCAAACAGATTGGTTTATTTAAACCCAAATAGCTGTATAACTTGGGCCAAATAAACTATAAATTTAACTCTGGAGTAGAGAAAAATTAATCGACCGATTTACGTAATTTAAATCTGGCCCGTTTTCTCTGCTGCTGTGCTGAATGATACCTTTCTTCATCGAGTAACCAGGACAGGTTTACATTACGCTGATGATGCTGCTGAGCCAGCAGATCCAGAATACTGCGCTCTCCCCGTCCCAGCAAATGTCGCCGGTAAAATAGATAAATGAGCAAAACTGTGCAAAATAGCATAGCTACCAGCATGAGCCAAAACCCGTTCTCTACACTGAGTCCCGGCATATATTCAAAGTTCATTCCATAAACACCGGTTAATAAGGTCAAAGGCGCAAAAACAGTTGTAATAATCGCCAGAATCCGCATATTTTCATTGGTCTGGTTGGAAATAGCAGAGAAATGTAGGTTAATGGCACTTTGTATGGAGTTTCGAAGCCGGGTAGTATGCTTTTGTACCCGTTCAATATGGCCAGTTAGATCATCCAGTCGAATCAACAGGATATCCTGAGGATCAACCAGATCTTCTCCCATTAGATGATGATAGTTCTGAACAATTTCATCACGGATTTCCTGCATAGCCTCAATCTGTTCTTCACAGAGATTTTCAATTTGCTGAAATAGAGTCATTTCCTGAAATAATTGATGCCACTGTTTGAAACGTTTTCTGCCCTGCAGCAACTCACGCTGCCAGTATTCAACCCGCCGTGTTAATGGCATTCGGATATCGAGATAGTTATCGATAATGCTACATAAAAGACGTAATGCCAGATCAAAAGGAGAGGTAGCGAGTTTTTGTGGTTTTCCAGGATCATCAATATTGCAACTGAGGCTGGCCTGAAGCCGGTGGATAAAGACTTCCAGTATAGTATTGCCTTTTTCCCGCACTGTAATTAATAGATCAGGGTTAAAAATAAAACTGACTGGCGTGGTAGCCAGACCAAAAGCACTTTCCTGCGGTTCCAGTCCAAGATCAATATTTTTGATCTGGTCATCTGGCGTAACCAGTTTTCTAAGGATCAGTAAATTGTATTCTTCAGTACTATCGAAAGTACATGGATGCTCTACGTTTAAAATATCTTTGACATGATATTCAGACAGGGACAGCTGTGAAAGCTCATGAATTTTATTCTGCCAGTCTTTAACATGATTAATTACATCGTCACGGGTCGAATCAATCCAGATAAACTCAAGCTCGTGGCCTTCTTCGGGTTGATGACTCACAAAAATACACTGTTCGCTCAGATGTCGATAGAAATAATAAACCTGCATACCTGATAATTATTATAAAAATTTACATATGCATCATGACATAAAAAAAGCCTGCATCAAGCAGGCTTTTCTTTTCATTTCAAATTGATAACAAACTTAGTTAGAAGTTTGTTCAATATCTTTCATCGTCAGTTTAATACGGCCACGGTTATCTACATCAGCAACCTGAACTTTCACTTCCTGACCTTCTTTAAGAACATCAGTCACGTTAGCAATACGCTCATTTGAAATTTGTGAAATATGTAACAGACCATCAGTACCTGGCATGATATTTACAAATGCACCAAATTCAACAATACGGATAACTTTACCGTCGTAGATCTTGCCTGGCTCAACCTCAGCAGTTAGGGCCTGAATCTTGGCAATTGCAGCGTTCGCAGCAGCTTTAGTTTCACCGAAAACACGAACGGTACCATTATCTTCAATATCAATTGCAGCTTTAGTTTCTTCAGTAATCTGACGAATTGTCGCGCCGCCCTTACCAATAACATCACGAATCTTGTCTGGATTAATTGTAATCACAGCAAATGTTGGGGCATGCATACTAATTTCAGGACGAGCACGAGAAATGACTTTATTCATTTCATTCAAAATATGCATACGACCAGTAAATGCCTGATTCAGGGCAACTTCCATGATCTCTTCAGTAATACCTTCGATTTTAATATCCATCTGAAGGGCAGTAATACCATTAGCAGAACCGGCTACTTTAAAGTCCATGTCACCCAGATGATCTTCATCACCCAAGATGTCAGAAAGTACGGCGAAACGCTCTCCTTCTTTAACCAGACCCATTGCAATACCTGCAACTGGAGCTTTTAATGGTACGCCTGCATCCATCAGTGCAAGTGAAGCACCACAGACAGAAGCCATAGAAGATGAACCGTTTGACTCGGTAATATCAGATACTACACGTAGAACATACGGGAAGCGGTCAACCGGTGGAAGTACAGCCTGTACACCACGACGCGCCAGACGTCCGTGACCAATTTCACGACGTTTAGGACCAGATTCACGGCCAGTCTCACCTACTGAATACGCCGGGAAATTATAGTGCAGCATGAAGTTGTCAGTTTTGGTCCCTGACAGTGTATCAACCATCAACGCATCACGGGTATTACCCAGTGTTGCAGTAACCAGAGCCTGAGTTTCACCACGGGTAAACAATGCTGAACCGTGAGCACGTTCCAGTACGCCAACCTGTACATCAAGTGCACGTACAGTCTTAGTGTCACGACCATCGATACGTGGTTTACCTGACAGGATATTGTCACGTACGGTACGATATTTCAGCTCTTCGAACAGTTCGTTTACTTCATCAGCAATACCAGTCTCGTCATTTTCAGGAACAAACTGTGCAATAGCTTCAGCATGTAAGGCATCAAGAGCTGCATAACGCTCCTGTTTTACAGCAATTGTATATGCTTCAGAGATTTTAGCTTCAAAAGCAGTTTTTAGCTGTTCAAGCAGTGCATCATTTTTAGTAGGTGCAACCCAGGTTGACTCAGTCGCGCCTGCTGCTGCTGCAAATTCTTTAATTGCCTGAATAGCAATCTGCATTTCATCATGACCGAAGAGTACTGCACCCAGCATCTGGTCTTCTGAAAGCTCTTTGGCTTCAGACTCCACCATCAGTACCGCAGTTTCAGTACCAGCAACCACGAGATCAAGATCACTTTCTTTTAACTGTTCATGGTTCGGGTTAAGAATATATTCGCCATTAATTAAACCAACACGTGCGCCAGCGATTGGGCCACGAAATGGTGTACCAGCGATTGACA
Organism: Acinetobacter sp. UNC436CL71CviS28; assembly: GCF_000620525.1. NCBI lineage: Bacteria > Pseudomonadati > Pseudomonadota > Gammaproteobacteria > Moraxellales > Moraxellaceae > Acinetobacter > Acinetobacter sp. UNC436CL71CviS28. The sequence goes on along the minus strand of NZ_JIBB01000013.1, from coordinate 65,069 downwards.
ACGCAGCTGAAGTACCCAGCATAGCAGCGATATCGGCATCCATGGTCTTGTCAGAAGAAACAACGGTCGCAGTTACCTGAATTTCGTTGTAGTAACCTTCTGGAAACAATGGACGAATTGGACGGTCGATCAGACGTGAGATCAGAGTTTCAGCTTCAGATGCACGGCCTTCGCGTTTACCGTAGCCGCCCGGGATACGACCAGCAGCATATTGTTTTTCTTGATAGTTTACAGTCAGTGGAAAAAAGTCCTGACCAGCTTTGGCAGTCGGTTGAGCAACTACAGCAACCAGTACAGAAACACCACCCATAGTGATCAGCACGGAATTCGCCTGACGTGCTACACGGCCAGTTTCCAGTACAACCTGATGCTGACCAAATTGAAATTCTTTACGGACAATGTTAAACATCGACATATATTTTAATATCCTGATTTTATTCTAGTGGAGGCCCCTAAGGTTTGACATTCATATCATTCCCGACAGCAATGATAAATGACAAAGCTTAGAAGCCGCACCTCACTAGTTTTAAACACAAAAGAAGGGACGAACTATTCGCCCCTTCTCACTTTAACCTGCAAAAGCAGATACACTTTCATTCTCAGCAAACGAAAAATTGATCATTCGACTTACCGAAAACAAAATAGGAATTGCCAGATTAACGGCGCAGACCTAGAGCAGCAATCAAATCGCTATAACGTGTAGTGTCTTTACCTTTAAGGTAATCAAGTAGCTTACGACGCTGGTTAACCATACGGATCAGACCACGACGGCTGTGATGGTCATGTTTATGAGCTTTGAAGTGAGTCTGTAAATCATTGATTTGAGCAGTCAGCAAAGCTACTTGAACTTCCGGTGAACCTGTGTCGTTTTCAGCACGAGCAAATTTAGCAACAATCTCTGCGCGATCTTGATTTGTTAAAGCCATTCGATTTCTCCGAGATGCTTTGAAAAGAGTTTTGATACCTACCAGTTTGACCGAGCCAAACTGACTGCCGTGCATCACTACAGCAAGCGTCATATTTTAAGCGAAAAACGCTCTAATTGCAAAAATTGCAGGCTGTTTTTCTGATTTAACCCTTTACCCTGACCGATTTATGATTTTTCTCCGCCTTAAATTTTTTATGAATATCTCTTATGTTTTATAAAATTGAAACTCACAGAATCCCTTAATTATTTTAGTACTTTATTAAACTTTTTAAAGATAATATATTTTGCCAATTCTAAAAATAATTATTTAAAAAAAAGCCCAAGCTAGGCTTGGGCTTTTTTTGCGCTGTAGTTTCTTCTTTTCTCGTTATTATTCTTTAATTTATAGTTGTTCTTAACTTCTTTAAGCCAATCTTATTATGAATGAATTAATAATGTCCTGTATATAATTGTATATTTCCTTATGTGTAATATTTTGTCAGATCTAATTATGTATAAAAGTCGTATTTTACGTATCAATATGTAAGCTAAAACCTACAAATGAGTAAATTTTATCTATTGGTGTATTTATGGTTGAGTCCTTTTGACATTTTAACAAGCAATAAAAAAGCCTTGTAGTCTCTCCCAAAACTACAAGGCTTAGCGGCTGTAAGTTTCCTCTTTTTCACTTACTTCATGCAAGTTCGCTGTCATTCGACTGATTATAGTTATAATGCGATTATTGCTTAGCTTTCCGTGCTAGGCTTTTTATGTGAAGCCATCATCTCAGAAACTCTGCATTAGCTCTAGGCGCTAATTTCTCGAATTGATGTAAGCAAAAACTTACAACAAGGCTTATTATTAACTTTTATTTCACAAACTTAGTTTTCTATTAATTTTACTAACCAATCCACTTTTACGGGTGGTTTTTACTGTTAAAGACTGGACAAATGCTTCCGTGTCTACCAGTAAGCTCACTACTTTCTTAGCTCGAGTAATGGCTGTATAAATCAGTTCCTGACTTAACAAGTTTTTCGCTGTCTGGTCTAATACAACTGCGGTATGAGTAAATTCTGAGCCTTGTGACTTATGAATAGTCAGCGCAAATGCTGTTTCAATATTTTTAGGTAGCCGTGTAGCAGCCACCCATTTGTTCAGACTGGGAAAATAAACTTCAAACTGGTCAGGATGCTCCCGATGTCGAACACAGATACCGATATCACCATTTGAAAGCCCCAGCTGATAGTCGTTATAGGTCATCATAACTGGACGGCCAATATACCAGTCACCTACTGCAATTGTTTTCAAAGCCTGATTCAGCCATTGTTTAGCATACTGATTAAGTTTCTCAAGCCCTAATGCCCCGTGTCGGGTAGCTGCAAGCAGTCGGTAATGGTCAAATGCCTGAACCAGAGGTTTGACTGTATCCTCAGAAGTTTCTTCTGCCTGTAAATAATTTTTAAGTGCTTTAAGATAAGGTAAATAACCCTGCATCAGTTTTTCATAGAATTCTGTCCAATTCAGGCTTTGAGCTGAAGCAGGCAAGAATTCAAGTTGTACCTGATCCTGCATATCATGACTTAATGTAATAGCTGAAAGTTGGTCAGCCGGTACAATCTGTTGCTGGAAATAATCCAGAATCTCTGTATGAGGTTTTCCAGCTTGAAACTGCTGGATAAACTTGGCCATTTTTCCAATAAGTGCATCTTCTGTAAAACGACGGCTATTTACCAGATGGACCCGGTGTTCCGCCAAGGCAGGAATCTGTTGCAGGTCAGCAAGAACCGAGCCTACTTCAACTGAGGCTAACTGCTGAGCATCTCCAAGTAAAATAAGCCGGCAGTGATCTGGTATAGCTTCAAATAGTAAGGTCGCGAGCTCCAGGTCAAGCATGGAAGCTTCATCAATAACGATAACATCATAAGGTAACGGCTGCCGGCTATGAAAACGCGGTTGCTGGTTTTGACCCAGCCCAAGCAGCCGGTGAATGGTTTGAGTAGTCTGCATTTGCAGGCTCTGTGTGATCAAACCAGATTCCAGTAATTTGGGATCTTGAAAAGAATAACGTAGTGCTTCCTGCATACGCTGGGCAGCCTTTCCCGTAGGCGCTGCCATAGCAATACGGATATCGGGAATAGCCTGGTTAAGAACCGCGATAATACGTGCCAGTGTATAGGTTTTGCCTGTTCCCGGTCCGCCAGTAATAATACTCAGTATTTTTCCGGCAACCATTGTCAGAGCAGATTTCTGATATTTATCTTGTAACAGCCCAGAATAGGCAGTCAGGTCAACCGGAGGAATCTGCTGCTGCCACAGGCGTTCAATCTGCTTTGCCAGTCGGGTTTCCAAGTTCCAGTAGCGGTACAAGTATAATGAGCTACCATCAAATATAAATGGCGCAACCGGCAAGTGCTCCTGCTGCTCAAATCCTACCAGATTATTTAAAACCTTGACCTGATCCTCGGTGGCTTCAATACAGCTATTGCCCTGCTGAAGAGCCTCGAGAACCTGGACAATTATATTAGTAGCATTTTCATGTTTTTCACCCGCATGAAAAGGGGCCTGTGTAATAAAACTGCTCCATGTACTGATCCATTGCTGTTGGGAGTTTTCATGAAGCTGTTTATTTTCCACACAGTTATCCTCATAGTTATCTACAGAGTTATAAACAAATTTATCCACAAGTTAAATTTTTGTTTATAAAATATTTCAAATAACTTATTAAGCAATTTTACTCATTTTATCTTCAATAAAATAACCTAATAAAGCATCAAGTCGCAGGATAAATTCTGTACTGGGTTTCCAGTGATACACGCCATGATCCGGTTGACCGTTCATGCCACGCAGATAGAGATAGCTTGCTCCGCCCAGATCCCGGCTGATCTCGTAATTTTGCATCTGTATACTCAGATAACGATGCAGTGCAACCAGATAAAGACCAGCCTGTAACCAATAACTTGAATGTGACATACTGGCTCGGATTGAGGCATGATTATAGTCTGACTGATCACTACCCAGAAAATTACTCTTATAATCGGCAATATGATACTGATGACCATCAAAATAAACCAGATCGATGGAACCATTCAGATAACGCGCGGATTCGGCAGGATTTAGTTCAGGCATATCAATCCCGTATTCAGCAAACAGCTGGTGAATTCGCTGAATTGCCAGTACATGATCTGAAAGTGCCAGACAAAACGGAAATTCAGCCAAATGCTGTTCCGGTTGTAACTGCTTTAACTTAAAACCTGCGTGTAATGGGGTGGCAAGTACCTGTTGGAGCCACTCTGCCAGCCAGTTTAACAGTAGCTGTTCATCTTCTGCCTGTTCGGGAAAATCCCGCTGATATTTGTCCCGTAATTCATTCCACAGTCCACTATAATCATTTTTAAAACGGCGGCGGATTTCCAGTATCCAGTCTGCCGGCTCCTGAAAATCAATATGCTCAAAAATCTCATGCAGGAAATTACCAGCAACAGTACCCATTGGAAAGTTCTGTTTGATCCAGCTTAAGGGCTGGGTTGCCGGTAAGTACACTTTATCTACTACATGCAACTCGTCTTCGGCACTTTCTGGTCGCTTTACTTCATTTGCAAGCGGATCAAAGATTTTTCTAGTTTTGAGATGCTGCGCCAGATAGCTAAAGCTGGTTTTGGCCCGAGGATAAAAACGCTGCTGGGGCAGATTCAAGGCTTGGACACTGATTTGCTTTGAGACCGAACTGGCAGAAACTTTTGCCGGTAGCTGCTCTAGAAGCGGCTCATCCATGCAGTGACGATGTACAAAAGGCTCTGTCCGATTACGCCAGAAAGCCAGGCTGTCCTTGGCTTTACCTTCAGTATCTTGCAGCATGGCATAAACACGGTGACTGGCGCGGGTTAAGGCCACATACCAGAGACGGCGGTTTTCTGCTGCTGCACGTTCCTGATGCTGGTTTACTGCATTTTCATCTAGCAGGTTTTTGTCTGCTACCGCAATAACCCGCTGCTTTTCAAGCTGACCTGTTACAGGGTTTAACTGCTCAACCGTAGAGAAATTCAGGGTTTTATTCATTTCCTTAAATGCTTTGTCAGCACCCAGCAAAAATACCACCTTAAATTCCAGTCCCTTTGACTGGTGAATGGTCATCAGTTGTACACCTGCTTCATTAGACAGGCGTCGTTCCAGTTCCCATTCTCGCTCGCTTGGTGACTGTAACTGTTTAAAATACCAATAATACAGATTCTTGGCACCCGGATAAATTTCGCTATGCTGGCTCAGTACTTCGGTTAAATGCCGCAGATTTACTACAGCCCTTTCGTTATCTTTACTGGCAATGGCTACCAGTTTCTGCCAGACCTGAAAATGTTGCAGACAGTACTGCCAGGCACTCAGGAAACCACGTTCCAGCCATAATTCACGGATATCATCAAACTTGTGTATAAAACTGCTCAAACCATCAGTGCGCTGCTCCAGCTCGACCAGACTTTGCAAATTAAAATCGAGTAACCGGCTCAGTAAAGCCCGTTTAACCTTACCCTCATCATACGGATGCATGATAGCCGTCAACAGTGCTCCAACATCACGGGCCACTTGGCAGTCAAATACGCTACGCTTAGAAGGCCGGTTAACCCGGATACCTAAAGACTCTAAAGCATACTGGGCTTTGTCTAGCCCATCATGATTCTTGGACAGGATAGCAATATCATTTTCATTCAGAGGACGCTGACCGCCCGACTCGTCAAATAACAACTCTTTGGCTATACCATGATTTAATAATTGACGAATCTTCCAGGCAACCTGTTCGGCCTCTTTGTTTTTATCACTAAGCTGGACCCAGCGTAGTGGACAGTAGTTTTTACGCTGCCGGTCGGTCAAAGGCGGATGCTGACGTGCTCCTGCCTGAATCGGGGTATAAATAACCTCTTCACCAAAGTTGACTTCACGTTGAAATAGCGCATCGACCACTTCTACCAGTTCAGGAACTGAACGGTGGTTTTGTCTTAAGGTATAGAGTTTACCCTGTTTGATTAAAACATCCTGCCGGGCCTTGATATAAGTCAGCATGTCTCCGCCCCGGAAACCATAAATTGCCTGTTTTGGATCACCGACCATAATCATACAGCTGTGCTGATGTCGCTGTGGATGCCGCCAGATACTGGCCAGCATATTATCTTGATCCTGATTGGTATCCTGAAATTCGTCGACCACAATCAGGGGATAACGGGCTTGGACATACACTGCAAAACGCTGACCTTGTTCACCCTGCAAAGCCTCAGCCAAAGTCCGGATTTGCTGTGAAAATGTGGTTTCCCCACGCTGCTGCAGTAATTGTGGAAGGCGCTTACGCACTTCCTGACTAATATAAAACTGTAAATAGGTATCTAACCGGGAAAGATCAGTTTTTAAATTGGCTACACATTCGCAAAACCGGCGCAGACCCTGGATAATCTGATGATTTTCAAAGTATTCCAGCACCTCGGCAGCACATTTATTTAGAACCTTTTTTGTGGCCAGATCTGTAATACACTTAAAGATATCGGTCCAGTGTGCTGCAAATAAGGCATAAGAACGCTGGGTATGTAAAGCCTTAATAAAATCTGGCAGATTCTGACACAGCGTTGTTTCCATTAACTGCTCAGTCCGCCATTTTTTTCCGACTATACTATTGTGCTGTCCATCTGCCCGATAATAATCGGCTAGCCCTTCTACTAAAGACAGATCCAGTTTTAACAAGAGATCCAGCTCCGCTTCAAACTGTTCCAAATCCATGACTGGTGCGGCAACAGGCATAAACTGGGCTGAAGAGAAATTCAGGCTGTTTTCTACAATCGCCAGATAACCGTCAGTATTTTTGAGCTGTTTGCTTAACAGTAAATAGTCAATCAAGGGCTGCGGCTGAGCTTGAATCCACTCTCTTAAAATGTCATGGACGATTTGCTGACTATAGGCCTTAGCATCTTCAGTTAACTGTGCCCGTTCAATTTTGCCACTTTCAAAGGCAAACTCACGCAGCAATTTTTGGCTAAAACTGTCCAGCGTACTGACAAACAGTTCATCCAGCTGGTCTATGACCAGTTTAAGTCGTTCGCAGACATAACCAACCTGTGTCGAAAATTGTTTACAGAGCACCTGATACAGGGGATCTTTTTCCTGTTCCGCCTTATGCAACATTTCAATTTCTGTCAAATCCTGACAATCATTAAAATATTGATAGGCTTCTACCAAACGGCTACGAATCCGGCTTTTTAGTTCAGCTGCCGCTGCTCGGGTAAAAGTGGTGGCAATAATCTGGTTGGGAAGATATTTCTCAATGAGAATACGCACTATCAGGCTAGACAGGGTATAAGTTTTTCCTGTGCCAGCCGAGGCCTCAATCAGATGCAGGCCAGAGAAATACATATCAGCAATCGGATATTCCGAAATAGCCTGTGGCTCATTCATGTTGTTTCAACCCGCTGATATTCAAAAATAGGTGCATATAACTCATAAGAGAAAGTTTTACAGCAATGCTCCAGTAAGGCAGTGGCGTCCTGTTCCTGCAAGATAAACTGCCAGTCACGGTGGAGCCGTACCGCCTCATTTTCTGTTGCGGAAAATGAACTGTACTGATGGGTTTCATTCCAGTCTTTTAACAGCGCATCAAAATTATTAATGACTTTCTGGCCAGCTTCATTTTCAGTCCATTCATGCTTTTTACCCTTTTCAGCCACACTTAATATCAGGGCAGCCGGTAAAACCAGCGGCTGACTTTGGCCATATTGCCAAGCCTTAAACCAAGGATCAAGCAGCTTTCGTGCTTCTGCTGAACAGACACCCACACAGATTACAGTCTGGTCACTGAAGACGACCACACGCTGTAATTTTCGGCTTGTCTCTTCTGACTGGTTCAAATAAGCCAACCATAAAAGATATTCAAGCCAGACTTTGGCGCGGCGCTTAGCCCGTGCGCTAGATGGCTCCATACTGACCCAGTTAGTCATACCTGCTTGAGGAGTATTAATCTGCATATGCAGTTCAGCACTGACTTTCCACATCTGCTGGGTGACAGGAGTAACTTCGGGTGCATAACGTTGCAGACGAGCCTTTAAAGTTTCCTGTTCAGCCAGGCTGATCTGCCAGGTACTACGTGCCACTTTTCCAACCGGCAGCTGATGCATCAGTATTTGTGGTTCTCTCACACTATTCTGCTGATAGAGAAAATCTCGAATAGCATAGCGGCCTAATCCATCCAGTATTAAGGGTTCATGCTGGGCTGTACTTTCGCTCGAACTCAGATTTTCAACACCTAAGGTCTTTAAATACAGTCGCGCTGGAAAGATGACATCTTGTATCCATTGCTGGCTATGGAGAACCTTAATATTTTCAGTATTTAACGGATATGGTATGTTTGCCCACGGCTGGCGTTGTCCACGCGCCTGTAGTAAGTGCTGTGCCACATTAAACCATTGATCCTGATAGCGGATCAGCTTTTCAGTGGCAAAACCAGCCGGGTCAAAAGGTTGCAGGTGATGAACGTGATAAAGCTGCTGAAGCTGTCGGGGTACTTCAATCCCATTCAGGGAAATTTTTTGGTCTATCACCTCATCGGGCTGTTCAGAAGCGACAATCAATGCCAGATGCTGTACAAATTCCTGCAAGGTACTCGATGGCTCACGTACTTCCCCGTCATTAACATCAAAGCCATTATAAAATAGCCATAAATTTTCCTGAGCTAACAGTAATGCATCTAGAAATGCACCCTGATCATCTTCCAGTCGTGAGCGGTCACCCAGCTGTGGACGCAGTATATCCATCAGGTCAAAAGGTAACCGCTGGCTGCGACTTGGAAACGTGCCACTGTCCAGGTTTAGCATGACAACCAAGCGGTACGGTAAGGGCCGGATTTGCCCGATCTGGCTAAAGGTAATCTGGCCGGTAGGTTCCGCCTGCTCAATCTGCGCATCGAGCGCTGTATTAATTTCTTCAATGAGGTATGCCAAGGGTAAACAGATACCGCGTAAATTTTGCTCTTCTTGCTCACTATAAAAGTTGGCCAGTGTCAGCATTCTAATCTGTTTATGAATAATTTCGCGTACCGGTTTTAGTGCAGTAACGCCCTGTTGTTCAAATTCTGCAATATCTTCATTTAAACGCTGTAACCAGCTCTCAACTACTACTCGTTCTCCCAGCTCATGGCACAGTAGCCAGTCCCGGCGCTGGTCAAAGTCTTGATAAATTTCGATCAGCTTGGCAACTAGCTCAAAGTCACTCGGTTGTACCTGGGCAAAGCTTAGGGTTTCATTAAAAATCGTATGGTCAGGAATAGCAATGCCCAGTGCCAGCCGGTCTAGTGCAAATTTGAATGTAAAACGGAAGTCCTCATCATGCCGGCTCAGGCTATATTGTAAATGCCGGGCATCCAGTCCGCGTTTAAAGCCGGCTGCAGCCAGCAGGACCATCATACGTTCACTGCGATTGACATCCAGTCCGTAACGCTGTTGGGTTGCCGTCAGATTTAACCAGTCTGAAAATTCTTGCAAGGTGAAGCGGCCACGTACCAGCTGAATTCGTTCCAGAACTGCGCGCCAAGCATTACTGGCATCAAGTTGTGCCACACCGGCAATTTTAATAGGCAGATGAACCTGCCGCTCTCTGGTGGCGGCCTGAAAAATATTAGAATCAGTGCTAGATGTACTGTATTTAGGGGCAACAGCAAAAACACTGCGAATTAAAGGTTCAAGTTCTTTTAGATTAGGTACCAGCACTAAAACATCGCTAGGCCTACGCTGCTGGTCTTTTGATTTTTGCGAGAGCCAGTAAATTAGCTGGTCTTTTAAGACTTCAAGCTGACGTAACGAAGAATGACAGACATGAATCTGGATAGAATCATCTGTTGCATTTAGTGGATATCGATGTTTCTGCGGTTCTGCCAAATACAGGATATCTGACTGTAATTTACCTAGCAGATTATCAGGAAACTCGTCAACAAAGGCATCTACCCATTGTCCTTCTTCCCCTGAGGATAAACTCGACAGCAATGAAAAATGGTCACGTGCCTGCTTGCCAAAACGGGTCAGCAGCGGATGACGCGACTCTCTGACTTCTGCATTAAAATGCAGGGTGAAATCCTCAAAAAACTTTTTGATATCGGCATCGGTTGCCTGCGGATTTTTGCTGATAAAACGCTCTTTTACGCGCAGGTCATAACGCTTTTTCCAGACCGGATCGACACTATCTGCCCAGTATTCCTGCGAAGGGTTGTAGTGCAGAATGAAGACATCAATATATTGTCCCAAACGGCGCAAAAACTGTAACTGGATCGGTGGCAGATCCAGTAATGTAAATACCACCAGTTGCTGAGGCAAACGTTTAAGCGCCTGCTTGCGCGTTGCTTCCTGCTCCAGCTGTTGCCAGAACTCGGCATCAATTTCCTGCATCAGCTCGAAGTCTTCATGAAATACTTCCTGCCAGAGCCAACGCTGCCAGCCTTCCAGTTCATGTGCCTGGTTCAAGGTAAAGACAGAGATTTCAGTGCCTGTTGTATAAAATAATGCTTCGATATCAAGTGGCTGGTTGTTCCCCCATGCTTTTAGCCAGTTGGTTGGACAACGACAAACTTCTGTACACCCTTTTTTAGTACAATAGCCACGGTAAACCATATAGTTGCTGAACAGGCTAGAGACCTGCTCAGCTACCCAGTACAGCATGCCTTGTTTCTTGAGCTGCCGGATGATACCCGGTTCAAGTCCTTCGGCTGTATCGTAAATCCGGCAAATAATCGGATATAGGGGATGCTGCTGATCTAGCTGTAATTTTTCAGCTTCAATAAAAGGACCCAAGGCCTGATAAACCCGCCACTTCATAATCAGACGTGGAATATTGGCTTTACGGACCTTATCTTTATCAGCCAGTACCTGTTGATAGGCATACCATTGGAAACCGCGTATACGCTGGTGAAACAGCTGGTTGGCGCTAATGCCCTGTTCTTCAGCCATTTTCTGGGTCAGCCACTGCTCGATAGCTGGAGTCGGTACCACAAAGTGTTGGGTTTTCAAGACTTCAAGCGGATGTACTGCCGGCTGGCCCAAGGTAGAAAGCACCCCGTGTACCAATACGTCAATACGCTGGCTTTGAATAACATGAATCCCCATATTCTTTTTACCCTAATAACAAATATTCAAGTTCTGTGCACAAAATCACAAAGATAATTCACTGTACAACATCTGCTGGCCATGTCACTTTTACATCATCCATAGGTACAAAATTTCTTTGAAATACGTATCTTAATAGTGATTCAATTGGAAAATTAACACTTCACTGAATAAGGTATTCATATAATGAAAATAGACAAGATTCCTGATGCCATTGATCCTACCCTGAATTTAGAACAGATTCGTCAAGAATGTCTGGAACTGGTCAAAAAACGTGCTTACGTATCCGCCGGGGCGGCCGTAATTCCAATTCCTTTTTTTGATGTCGTGATTGACATCGGTATTTTATCGCAATTATTGCCGGAAATTAACCATCGTTTTGGTCTGACCCCTGACCAGATCAGTGTGTATGACGCAAAAACCAAACAAATTCATTGGAATGAGCTGCGTAAACGTGGCGTAGAATTTTCTGGCTTGGTAGTTGCCCGTACTGCGGCAAAGCAGTCATTAAATGGAATGGTCGGTAAAGTATTGACTAAACAGGTGACCAAATTTATTCCGCTCGGTGGTCAGATTGTTGCAGCAAGTCTGGGTTATATTATCATGAAGAAGATAGCCGAAGCCCATGTTGAGGAAAGCTATAAAATGGCTAGAAATATTCAGCAGAAAATGCAAAAAGCTTAAAAATGATCTCTATAACTCAATATTAAAAAACTACAGGCTGACTAATCAGCCTGTAGTTTTTTCAGAATGCCTTCGAGTACCTGTATACGAGCGGCTTCTTTATTATTCGTCGCAATTACCTGCCAAGGCGCCCATGCAGGACTGGTCCGCTCAAACATGTCAGCAGCAGCTTTTAAATATTCATCCCATTTTTCGCGGTTACGCCAGTCTTCATCTGTAATTTTAAAACGTTTATGTGGCGTATCGGCACGGGCCTGAAAGCGCTTGGCCTGCTCGTCCTTACTGATCGCCAGCCAGAATTTGATCACCAGAGTTTGACTGTCAGTTAGGTCTTTTTCAAAACGGTTAATCTCATCGTAGGCTCGTTGCCACTCTGCCGGTTTGGCAAAACCTTCTATACGCTCGACCAGTACCCGGCCATACCAGGAGCGGTCAAAAATCATGATATCTTCATGTTCATCCAGCTTGTTCCAAAAGCGCCATAAGTAGGGACGGCGCAGCTCGTATTTTTCCGGGGCAGCAATGCTATAAATTGTATATTCACGTGGATCCAGCTTTTTAACAATCCGTTTAATGGCTCCCCCTTTACCAGCTGCATCCATGCCTTCAAAAACGATTACCACCTGACGTTCATCATGACGTAGTGCCGTTGCAACCTGACGACTTAATTCCTTTAAACGACTCTTATACTCATTTTCTGCCAGTTCTTCATTTTGGGGCTCCAGCAATAGTTGCGGAACAGCTGCCTGTTTCCAGTTAGCTGCTCCATTGTCCTGATGGACTGGCAGGCGTTGCATGGCTTCTAATATAGATTGCGCAAACTGCTGGTCACGGATTTTTTCATCCTCTCCATCAATGATCAGCCAGTCATCAGTAAAACGCTGACGTAACTTTTGCAGAGTTTCATACTGTTTTTTATTGCGCCAGTCCAGCCCATGCAGGCGGTGCCAGTGCAATTCTGAAGCATCGATATTGTCCAGACGCTTTTGCAGATTTTTCCAGGGCAGATCAAACCAGACTTTAACAACCTCGACATGATTATTCTGGAGGTCCTGCTCAAAGGCACGCATATTTTCGATATAACTGTCATACATGCCTTGGTCAAGCGGTTCAGAAACATGCATAGCTGTTGCCAGCAGGTCGCTGTACCAGTTCCCGAACATCACCACAATCTGCCCTTCTGCAGGTATGAAACGACTATATGGCTGCCAGAAAGCCAGCTTGGGGGTCAATAGATGTGGAGGATCAGCCTTGACCTGCAGATAACGTGGATCCACCCATTCACGAAGCTGCTTGACTGCCTCGCCCTTGCCAGCCAGCTCAATGCCACTTACCAAAATGACCAGACTTTTAGCCTGCGGTGTTCCCCGGCTTTCCCGCAGGGCATACTGGGCATCGATCAGGGCAAGTGATAACTCATCTTCATTCATCAGTTTAAAAGATCTTTTTTCTTGTCCGGCCATGCGTGCCTCATCATTTCTGTTTTGTTCAATATACTGTGATTTACACTAGCGCCCTGAAACTTAATGTATTATTTGTTTCACTTTATTTAGCGCATCTTTTATAGATTGACTGACTATTTTTTAATAAGTCCAGAATAATGTTGTCATAGCACCTGATTTAAACTCTGGCTATGCTTTTCTTTTTTTATATTTAAACTGGGTTGTGTTATCTCATGTCTAAACTCGACGCCCTTGACCAGCTTTTAAAACAATATAATGACTTAAGCTATCATCAGGATCCTGCTTTAAAAAAACGTTTATACGAGGCTCAAGCCTGGCTTAAAGCCCGAATCCAATCTACGCATCAGGGACTTTTTAGTCAGCCACAAAACCAGCTGATGGCTACATATTTTCTAAATCGTCTATATGGCGGACCAGAATTTGATGATCTGGCTAAACAGATTGAACGCTTACTCAAGTATGCACATAAAGCAGAGAAGCTATTGCCTGAAAATGCCATCAGAACCGGATTGAAATCCGTCAGTCTGGCAGTATTGGCAATGCAGCTTGATGAACAGGTGGCTGCACAGCTTCTTGAAGACTACCCGGCTGAGGAGCCTATTAATGATGAAATGATGCGTCTGACATTAATCAAATTAAATCAGTCAGATGCGCGTTACCATCAACTTGATTTACTTGATGAACTGGGGCTAAATCTTGATAAATACATGCGTTCTTTTGTTATGCATACTGCATTCAAAATGTGTAAAGGCGTAGCGCAAAAATACCAGTTCCAGCTGATGTACGATTTTATTGGGGAGGGGTTTATGGCTATGAAACCCATGAAATCAGCTGCTGCTTTCATTCATAGTTTCACCGAGAAAGAACGGCAAATCATCGACAATGTTCATTCAGGCAAGGCAGATCCGTTTAAAATATAATCTGTGCTAGAAACCGGATAAAAGATAACTCAACAGATGTTTTCTGTATATTATTCCGAGCAATTACAAGATGAACGCTGTAAAAATGGCAAGAATCTGTCATCATGCAATCTACTGCAAGATTTATTATTTCTGTGTTCAGGAGTGACTCGTATGTCTAATGAAAACCCTACATCCAGCCCAGCCACTGAGTCGGTATCCAATACAGAGAAAGTCAGTCCGTTCTTAACCGAGCCTTTACCGCAAGGTGCACCTCAAGGCCAGCAGCAATCCCTACAACAACAGCTGACTGATACTTCAACCAATACCCAGGTACCTAAATATAACCTGCCACGTGGTGCCAACACCGGCAACGTAGGTGAAGTGACTCACTTTGGCTATAAAAGTGTACGTGCTGAAGACAAGGCACAAAAGGTTGCAGAAGTATTTCATTCGGTCGCCAGCAAATATGATGTCATGAATGACTTGATGTCTTTCGGCATTCATCGCTTGTGGAAGCGTTTTGCAATTAACATGTCAGGTGTGCGTCGCGGCCAGCATGTACTAGATATTGCAGGCGGCACAGGTGATCTGGCTAAAGTTTTTAGCCGTGAAGTTGGCCCTACCGGTCATGTTGTTCTGTCTGATATCAATGAATCCATGCTCAATGTTGGACGTGACCGTCTGCTAGATGCGGGTTGTACTAATGTCGATTTTGTACTCGCTAATGCTGAAACACTGGAACCATTTGCAGATAACAGTTTTGACCTGCTGACTATCAGTTTTGGCCTGCGTAATGTGACAGATAAAGATGCAGCGCTACAAGCCATGTACCGTGTACTTAAACCGGGCGGCCGCCTGCTGGTTCTGGAATTTTCTAAACCGGTATTTGAGCCTTTTTCAAAACTCTACGACCTATATTCATTCACTGCCCTGCCGCTTATGGGCAAACTGGTTGCAAATGATTCTGAAAGCTATAAATATCTTGCTGAATCCATTCGTATGCACCCGGACCAGCGTACACTTAAAACAATGATGGAAAATGCCGGATTCCAAAACTGTGATTACCACAACCTGACGGGTGGTATTGTTGCGGTACACCGTGGATTTAAACTTTAAAAGGTAGAACGGTATGTGGTCGATTTTAGCACTGGGTGCTATCGAGCGTGTCATTCATCACTGGATTGAGCTGGATTCACTGACACGTATTCAGCTTAACCAGCTACAAGGCAAAATGCTAAGGGTTGTAATTGCTTCACCGCAGCTGTCTGTAGATATCTGCTTCGATGAAGATGAGGTGCGGCTGGAACCAACTATTACCGGGCATCCGGAGCAGTCTTCTGTTTTTGAACAGCGTCCTTTTGATCCAGAACATGCTTTTAGTGAAGCGACAGCAACCTTAAAGGTTGAAAATATAGTTGAACTGGCTAAACTTTTTCTGGCAGAAGAGATCGGTAATATTCCGGTACAAGGTGATTATCGCTTGCTACAGGAGTTACAGCGTATTATTCAGCAGGCCGAGCCTGATCTGGCAGCACATCTTTCCCCATGGATAGGTCCGGCCTTGGCACATGAGCTCGGCAAACTCCAGCTTGCACCTAAAATTTTAAAGCGTTCAATGCAAAGCCACTTCTTTTTTGCCGAAGATGCACTCAAAGAAGATAGCGGGCTATTTGCAGGCCGCTGGGAAATGGATGAGCTACATCACTCTACCCGGCAACTTAACCAGAATATTGACCGTCTAGAAGCACGTCTTCAGCAGCTTCAAGCTCAGCTTTTGTCTCAATCAGTCCAAAAACAAGACTAGGTAACACTCTCTATGATTCCGCACGTTACACGTTTACTCGAACTCTGGCGTATCGCAGCCCATTACAGACTCGACACCCTGGTTCCCGCGGAAGAAATACCTGTCAAAGCCCGTCCTATACTAAATTTAATCCGCCTGCATCCGGCTGCATGGTCGAGTAAAGAACGTAAAAACCCGCTCAAGCTAAAAGAAGCCCTAGAAGACATGGGGCCATTAGCAATCAAGCTGGGACAACTGCTTTCTACCCGTCGCGACCTGATACCACCCGAGATTCTGGCACAGCTGGTGCTGTTGCAGGACAGAGTCAAGCCTTTTCCAGTTGAGGTGGCTAAATCAAGAATCCAGCAATCCCTGAGAGCTGATATATATACCCTGTTTGCGCGTTTTGACGAGCAGCCGCTGGCTGCTGCTTCAATTGCCCAGGTACATACAGCTGCCTTGCATGATGGCCGTGAAGTGGTCGTTAAAGTAACCCGGCCCGATATCCGAGTGCAGATTTTACAGGATTTTGAAATTTTGGCCTGGCTGGGCCATTGGCTGGAAAGCCGGATTGAAGCAGCACGTGCCCTGCATTTATCTGAAATCATCCAGGATTATCGCCAGATTATCCTGAACGAACTCGACCTTACTCTGGAAGCTGATAATACGCGTCGTATGCGTCATTATTTTACTGGCTCTAGCATGATGTATGTGCCGGAAGTCTATATGGACAGTCCGGATGTAATGGTTGCAGAGCGTATTACGGGAGTTCCAATCTCAGATACGGCCACCTTTGACCGTATGGGGATGGACCGGGCCGATCTGGCTGAAAAGGGATTAACCATTTTCTTTACCCAGGTATTCCGTGACAACTTTTTCCATGCTGACATGCATCCGGGCAATGTCTTTGTGGAAACTATCAACCCGCAGAATCCACGCTTTATCGCACTGGACTGCGCGATTATGGGTGAACTCTCCAAACATGACCAGATGACTGTCGCACGAATGCTGCTGGCCGTGATGAACAGTAATTTTATGCAGCTGATCCAGATTGTGCATCAGGCGGGCTGGATCCCTCCAGGTACGGACCAGGATGCGTTGGCTCGTGAAATGCGCCGTACTGTCGGGCCAATGGTTTCCAAGCCAATGGATCAACTGGACTTTGCTGGTATTCTTATTCAGGTGATGGACATTGCCCGCAGGTTTCATCTGGAAATTCCACCACAACTGATGCTTTTGCTTAAAACATTAGTTCACGTGGAGGGTTTGGGTACTGACCTGTATCCACAGCTGGATATCTGGAAACTGGCCAAACCCATCCTGACCGACTGGATCAAGGCAAATATGCATCCCGTTAAGAATATTAAGGAAATAGGTCAACAAATTCCAGACCTGCTACTGGGTGCACAAGATTTACCAAGCTTATTGATTGACAGTCTTAATGGACTAAAAAACCAGTCATCCTGGCATGAAAAGCAACTGCGTGAGTTACAGGGTATGCGTCTGCAAATGAAACACCAGCAGCGACGTAGCTGGATTTTCGGCAGCCTCATAGCTATTTTTCTCAGTATAGCCATCATTGCGCCATGGTATTTGTCGGTTTTGCTTATTGCGTTTGCTAGCTTCTTAGCTTTATGGCGGGTAGTAAAATAATTTTAAATCAGTTTTAGTTTTTCTTGACTGACGCCATAGGATCAAATATTCATGGCGTCTAATCCTGTCGTTTTTTTCTTGGATAACGTTCTTATCTTCCGTGCTTTGCCGTACACTATAGCCTCATAAAAATTCCTGCCGGTCTTTTCACCGGTTCCATCTTTTATTGCGGTGATGTATTCATGAATAATTTGCAGTGGCTCGATGAAGTAAAATTTAACGATCAAGGTTTAGTACCTGCTATTGCACAGCATCATCAGACTGGCCGTATTTTGATGGTGGCATGGATGAATCGCGAAGCTCTGGCACTTACTGCTGAAAAAATGCAGGCTGTGTACTACTCACGTTCACGTCAGAAACTCTGGCATAAAGGTGAAGAGTCTGGATATTTTCAGACTGTATATGAAATCCGTCTGGACTGCGATGCTGATGTGATTGTTTTGCAGATTGAACAGCATGGGGGAATTGCCTGCCATACTGGACGTGAATCCTGTTTCTATCGAAAACTTACAGCCAATGGCTGGGAAATTGTAGATACCCAGCTCAAAGATCCAGAGCAGATTTATAATAAGAAAACACAGAATACACATACAGCAGTGATGTCTGCATCAAATGCTAAATCCGAACAGGTAGAGATTTTATCTTATCTGGGTGGGATGATGCGTGAGCGTAAAGCAGCTGATCCTGACTCATCTTATGTCGCCAAACTCTACCATAAAGGTTTAAATAAAATTCTGGAAAAAGTTGGTGAAGAAAGTGTAGAAACCCTGCTTGCAGCAAAAGATTTCGCTGCATTAAACAACCAGGACAATCGCAATGATCTGGTCTATGAGACAGCAGATCTCTGGTTCCATACTATTTTAATGCTCGGTTATTTTGATCTGGAGCCGCAACTGGTACTCAATGAACTGGCACGTCGCCAGGGTTTATCCGGACTGGTTGAAAAAGCCAGCCGCCAACATTAAGGCGTTTTGTGTCTATTCAAGAAAAACCTCAAGCCACTTATGAGCAGGCTGTCGCCATAGACAATGCCCGTCTTGGCCAATCCTTTAAAGTGATTGCCTATGCAGGAACAGGTAAAACCACAACCTTACAGATGATCAGCGATGCCATGCCACAAAGGCGTGGCATGTATCTGGCTTTTAACAAGGCAATTGCCGCTGAAGCACAGCAAAAATTTCACCGTAATGTCGACTGCCGTACTTTTCACTCGCTGGCTTTTCGTAGCGTACCGCGTGGTGTGACGGATAAACTGCGTCTACCACGTTTGAGTCCCAGTTTTATTGCTAAAGAATACCGGCTACAGCCTATTACATTACGTCGTTTAATGGGCGGACGCTATGAGAAGTATGTACTCATGCCCAGCCGTCTGGCGAGTCTGGTTGCCAATGCAGTCAGCTTTTTCTGTTCAACCAGTTCGCAATATCCGGCACCACGACATATTCAGGCTCCAAGCTGGTTACATGCAGATGATATTATTACTCTACAGCAACATCTGTATCCTGCGGTAGAACGGCGCTGGTTAGAATCAATTGATCCCAATCATCAAGCAGGTATCGGGCATGATATTTACCTGAAGCTTTGGGCCTTGTCTGAGCCGTATATTCCAGCTGACTATGTCCTCTTTGATGAAGCTCAGGATGCTGATCCGCTGATGCTTGGAATTTTACTTAAACAGAAAAGTACCCAGGTTATTTATGTGGGAGATGCCCATCAGCAAATTTATGCCTGGCGCGGGGCTATTAACGCCATGCAGCAGCTTCCCTTGCCAGAATCCCGTCTTACCACCTCATTCCGTTTTGGAAACGAGATCGCACAGGTAGCGAACTATCTGCTGGGTGCATTAGATGAAACTGTGCCCCTTCTTGGAAACCCTGAGCTAAAGTCGAGCGTAGTTAACAAGCCTCATATTAAAATGCGGGATGCTATCTTATGCCGGACCAATGCCCGGGCGATGGAGCTGCTATTGGCCGGTTTAGTACATGGAGATAAAGTCAGTTTACAGGCTGACCATCTTAAACTGAATCGTTTTGTCGATGCAGCCAGCCTGCTTAAACAGGGCAAGCGAGTTACCGATGTGCCTGAACTGGCTTGGTTTAATTCTTGGCATGATGTTCACGAATATTGCGAAACTAATGAAGGAAGTGATATTAAACCGCTGGTCAAACTGGTGGATGATCATGGTACGGATCCACTCAAGAGGGCACTAGCCAAAATTACCCCGATTGAGCAGGCCGATTATGTAATTTCAACTGCACATAAGGCAAAAGGACTGGAGTGGAACCGTGTCCATATTGAAGATGATTACCAGTTTAAAATAAATGGACTGGAACATAAAATCAGTGATGAAGAGCTAAGATTACTATACGTCGCATGTACACGTGCTAAAGTGAGCTTAAATATTCATCATATCTATGACCTGATCCAGCAGCTCAAGCTCAAGGCTCCTCAAAGTTTGCGCCGCTCCGTGGGTTAACTTATGCCGGGGGCATATGAAGCTCAAGTCTGTCCGTTTAAAACATATCAGCCATTTTACTGACCTACAGCTGGAACTTGATGAGCAGCCACTGACATTGATCATTGGTGATCAGGCTTCTGGCAAAACATCAATCCTTAAAAATATCTATCAGGCACTGACCTGGTTTCCTGCACGTTTAAAAGATCTCAGAACTGCAGGCGTAGTTATTCAGGACCAAGATATCATGCATAACCGGCTGCAGGCCAAAGTCGATATACAGGTGAGTATACCTGCCGAAATTGGTAACCTAGCTGAAAGTAGTAATGTTCAAGCCACAAGCTCGTCTCTGTGTTCATGGCAATTGTATAAAACTCTTAATACTCAAGGCACAGGTATCAGCAAAGTTGAAACTGTGCAGCTTGAACAGATGGTTATGCTGTACCAGCAGGCGATCAGACAGGATCCAATGCTGGGTTTACCGCTAATTGCCTATTACCCGGCAGAGCGCTTTACCAATGAAACCAATTTGCTGAGCAAAAATATTCCGACCATTTTTCAAGCGGCTTCAGCATACGATCTGGTATCAGTACCCTTCACCACTTTTATACGCTTTTTCGAATGGTTACGTGAAGTCAGTGATGTTGAAAATGCCCGGACTACCCAGCTTTTTCATGAGCTGCTCAAGCAACATCATGCATCCACTATAGAGTTCCAGCATGGACTCTCCCAGCTTCAGACACAGCTCTATGCCCCTTGTCTCAGTGCTTTAAAACATAGCCTTCAGACAGTCTTACCAGAATTAACCGAGATTTATCTGGAGTATCAGCCCAAATTACAGCTGATGGTCGTCTATGCAGGAAAAACGTTGATGTTCCAGCAGCTCTCCAGCACTTTAAAAACCTGGGTTGCCCTAGTCGGAGATATAGTACGCCGCCTTTGTTTATTAAACCCGCTAAGTCTATATCCATGTCTTGAAGGAGAAGGTATTTTGCTGATTGACAATATAGATGCACATTTAGATTTGCAAAGCTCGCACTACATACTTGAAGGTTTGAAGCAGGCTTTTCCAAGGCTACAAATTATTGCTACTGCCAGCCAGAGTGAGCTGCTGGAGACCAATCCCTTATACGCGCTGCGTTTAGACAACAGGCAATTATATAAAAAGCCAGAAAGTACCACCTGGACTGGCTTCACTACTCTCTATCAGGACTTAGAGGGACAAGAAACATTACCTGATTCAGCAAATACAAATGAGGCAGCGTGCTCGGCTTTGCCCCAGATTGTTGAGCTGATTAAGCAACTTTCAGCTACAGAATACGAAGAGCTTTTACGTTTGATAAAAAACGGTTCCTATTCACTTCCTATATCTGATGCTGATTTTAAATAAACCTGGTAATGAAACTATTAAACAGGCAATTGCCTTAGCAATATGAAAAAAATCTTGGGATCACGAATGAGTCGCGTATAATAAACAGGCGTAACACATAAGTCTTTGATGTTGTTATTTTCGTGTAATAAAATCAAATTTTACGTAATTTTTTATAGTAAGATTATTGATCGTTTTGCTATAGCATTTTACAAGTTGCGCAATACAACTTGTCCTTTTCTGATTTACATACAAGTTTCGGCTTTCAAGATTTAAAGCTTTGGATATCTCATTGATCTCCTATAAACCCTTGAAAGATAAGGTTCACCTTTAGGTCTCGACCTAATCATGACATGGATACGAGTGTGCTATCGATTATTATACTGCTCCCTTTAATACTTGGCACCACCCTTGTCTCGTGGCTGAAGAGATTCTCGCGCGGGGTAACAGCTTTAGGGGCGATTGGAGTCAGTTTAACCAGTTTTAGCTTATTACTGACTCACGCAAAAAGTATTTTAAATGGTCAGGTTTTTTCAGAAAGCTGGCCTTGGCTACCCGAATTGGGACTGAATCTGAGCTTGCGTCTTGACGCACTAGGGCTGATGTTTGCCTTGCTGATTACCGGTATCGGCACCTTAATTTATATTTATGCCTATTACTATCTTAGTCCTAAAAACTCCCTCAGCAAGCTCTACAGTCTACTCATGCTGTTCATGGCAGCCATGCTGGGCATCTCTTTATCTAATAACCTAATTCTTCTGGTGACCTTCTGGGAACTGACCAGTATTTCATCATTCCTGCTGGTCGGTTACTGGAGCAACTATGAAGCCGCCCAGCGTGGTTCACGTATTGCACTGACGATTACCGGTATGGGTGGACTGGCAATGCTCGGTGGTTTTGTTCTGCTTGGACATATTACTGGCACTTATGAAATTGACCAGATTTTAACTATGCGGGAGCAGATACAGAACCATTCTCTTTTTGTACCAGTCTTATTACTGGTTCTACTCGGTGCATTTACGAAAAGTGCCCAGTTTCCCTTTCATTTTTGGCTACCTAATGCCATGGCAGCACCTACCCCAGTTTCGGCCTATTTACATTCGGCCACTATGGTGAAAGCTGGTATCTTTCTACTGGCCAGACTGGCACCCATTTTTGTGGGGGCTGCGCTTTATCATAATATTGTTACTTTTATTGGCCTGTTTACATTAACCATGGCAGCTTTTTTTGCCATTTTTAAAGAAGATCTAAAAGGTCTATTGGCCTACTCTACCATTAGCCATTTGGGACTGATTGTTTGCCTGTTAGGCATCGGCTCACCGCTGGCTGTTGCTGCTGCTATTTTCCATATTATTAACCATGCAACGTTCAAAGCTGCATTGTTCATGATTGCTGGAATTATTGATCATGAATCAGGCACTCGTGATTTACGAAAATTAAGTGGTCTCTGGCAATTCCTGCCATTTACCGGCACCTTAACCATGATTACCGCTGCAGCAATGGCTGGTGTCCCCTTGACCAATGGTTTTCTGTCTAAGGAAATGTTCTTTACAGAGCTACTGGCTAATCTCTCAGGCCCAGTTGTAATAATTTTTGGCATCATGGCGACCTTAGCCGGAATATTTGCAGTTGCTTACTCTGTCCGGCTGGTTCATGGTGTGTTCTTCGATGGACCAATAAGTAAAGCGGTACCAAACCGCTCACCACATGAACCGCCATTTGGAATGCGGGCACCTGCGTTACTGCTGGCAATCTTATGTATTTTAGTAGGTATAGCTCCAGCCTTACTGGTTGAAGATATTATTAACTCAGTTACACGTGCCAGTTTAATGCAACCAGGATTTGAAGGTGCTCATTTGGCCATCTGGCATGGGTTCAACTTGCCACTGGTTATGAGTATCATCGCTCTGGCCGCCGGTGCAGGGCTATACTTTGGCCTGGCTAAAAATGGTCGTATCCGCTCAATTGATCTGGACCCGAAACTTGGAAAATTACAAGGCCGGGTACTGTTTGATCTTTTTCTAAAATACCTATTAATCAACTCACGTCGACTTAAACGCAAGACTGAGTCTGGGTCATTACAAAATTATCTGCTCTGGATCATCTTATTCAGTATCGCACTGGTGATGACCCCTTTATTTAATCAGGGCTTGACTACTGGAGCACGCGAACTTACTCATGCACCTGCTATTGCTATCGTTTTATGGCTATTACTGTTCTCATCCTGCTGGATGATGCTGTGGTTTCATCATGAGCGTATCAAGGCAGTCCTTATCAGCGGTGCTATTGGCTTAGTCGTCACCATGGTGTTTGTGGGACTTTCGGCACCTGATTTGGCATTAACCCAGATTACAGTCGATGTAGTGACCACCGTACTTTTACTGATGGGGCTGGGTTTACTGCCTCAGCTTACACCATACGAATCAAGCCGGACACGGCGCTGGCGTGATGCTGTGATTGCCATTGTAGCGGGCTTGGGTATTGGCTGGATTACCTGGTTATTATTAACCCGTGACCATGAATCTATTTCATGGTTTTTCCTCCAGCAGTCGCTGCCGCTTGGAGGCGGATCAAACGTAGTGAATGTCATCCTGGTTGATTTCCGTGGCTTCGATACCTTTGGTGAAATTACCGTTCTGGGTATTGCGGCAATTGGTGTGCTCTGTCTGATGGATGGTATGCGGGCACATGGCACCACCATGACTCAAGGCCTGACCTTCCGGTTTAATCCTTCACCGTTGATGTTGCGCTCTACGGCGTCTTGGGTATTGCCTCTTGCCCTGGTGGTAAGTCTGTATATCTTCTTACGCGGTCATAATTATCCAGGAGGTGGTTTTATTGCCGGGCTGATTACTGCAATGGCCTTAATTATTCAATACATAGCCTTGGGTCAGGACCAGACTGAACAGATGCTTAAAGTCCGTTCCGGGCGCCTCTACGAAGTCTGGATTGGTGTGGGCCTATTAATTGCAGGTCTGACTGGTATTGCTGCCTGGTTCTGGGCACGGCCATTTCTTACCAGTGCTCACATTTATATTTCTCCACCCGTTCTAGGTGAACTGCACTTAGCTTCTGCTGCGGCATTTGATGTAGGTGTATATGTAACTGTTGTCGGCGCTACCATGCTGATGATTTCTGTATTAGGCGACTCCAGACATTCCAGCATGTCAGGACCGATGCCAAGGGAGTAATTATCCATGATCAGTTTAGAATTCTTACTTGCCTCTGCGATTGGTCTACTGGTTGCTACAGGGGTCTATCTGTTATTAAGAGCGCGTACCTTTCCCGTGGTTTTAGGCCTGGCAGTTATTGGTTATGCCGTTAACATGTTTTTGTTTGCAACTGGCCGTATTCAGCTTAATGCCCCGGCAATTCTGTCACAGACTGTAAGAGTCACAGATCCATTGCCTCAGGCACTGGTATTGACAGCTATTGTGATCGGTTTCGCGACAACTGCTTTTATTGTACAGCTAGCTTTGCGTAGTCGCTATGAATCAGGAACTGACCATGTCGATGCTAAGGATGACCCGTCACCCAATCTTGATGCGCGCGGGGATGAGCCATAATGTCTGATTTCTTAAGTTTCTGGCATGCTCATACGCCAATTTTTAGTATTCTGATTCCGTTATTTACAGCAGTTCTCTTATTATTGTTGGGAAATCCGGGCTCAGGAGAGTTAGCGCAAGACTGGCGTCAGCCCTGGCGACGCGGTATCAGTTACTTTTCTGCACTTGCCGGGTTTGCTACAGCCATCAGCTATTTTATACAGGCCAGCCAAGGCAGCATTACTGTTTATAATTTAAGTGAATGGGCCGCGCCCTTTGGCATTATTCTGGTTCTTGACCAGTTATCTGCCATGATGCTAGTGCTTACCTATACCCTGGCGGTGCCTCTGCTCTGGTATGCCAGCAAGGACTGGGATACCCGTGGACGTTATTTTCATGCCATGGTTCACTTCTTGCTGATGGGGCTGTGCGGCGCATTTCTAACGGGTGACTTATTTAACCTGTTTGTATTCTTTGAAATACTGCTCATGGCCTCTTATGTACTGCTGCTACATGGTCAGGGGAAAGCACGTTTTCAGCTTGGGGTACATTATGTCACGATTAACCTGTTGGCTTCTGCCCTGTTCCTGATTGGACTTGGAATTATTTATGGCAGTGTAGGCAGTCTGAATATGGCTGATGTAGCGCGAATTGTACCTTCATTACCACCAGATCAGCATCAACTGGCAGTTGCGGGTAGCCTGCTTCTGTTTGCCGTATTTGCGATTAAGGCGGCGTTACTTCCGGTCGGATTCTGGCTGCCTAAAACCTATGCTGTAGCCACTACACCCGTTGCCGCATTATTTACCATCATGACCAAGGTAGGTATTTATGCCATCCTGAGGGTAAATGGCACTATTTTTGATGATTATTTTGCCCAGACTGCACTTAAAAGCTGGCTTCTACCACTTGCTATTATTACTGCTATTTATGGCACTATCGGAGCAATCGGTGCTGAACGCTTACGACGCTTCGTAGGCTTCATGATTGTATCTTCAATTGGTACTCTGCTGATTGCCATTTCGATGTTTAATACCGAAGCCTGGTCTGCGGCTCTTTATTACCTGGTGCACAGTACTCTGATTGGTGCTGCTTTTTATCTGCTGTGTGGCTGGATAACTTCGCAACGTGGCGAGTTTAAAGATCATCTGGATGTGTCACCAAAAATGAAACAGGACAAGACCATTGCTCTGGTTTACCTGATCATTGGTATGATGATGGCTGGCTTACCGCCATTTAGCGGCTTTTTTGGCAAGCTATTTATTTTACAGGCAACCGCTAATCATCCGCAGCAGGGAATTATTATTGCAAGCCTGCTGATTGTCAGCCTGCTCAGTATTATTGCTTTTGTCCGGGTCGGCTTCATCCTGTTCTGGCGAGCCACTACACCAGAAATGGACCCACGTGAAATTGCTTTCGAAGCGTATAAGGTTTTACCTGAAACAGCGCCGGTACGTAATGATAAAACCTTGTACCTGTTACTTCTGCTTCTGATCCTTTATGTGGTTTTTGCTGCACCGATCCAGCGCTATAACCATAATACGGCACTGCAGATTCAAAATGATCAGGCTTATGCAGATACGATTTTAAAACGTGGTCCGCTTAATCAGGTCATCAGTGTTAAACCTTACGATGCCAGTTATGTACCAGAAACAAAATATGGCGGCGAGAATAAAGACCGAAATGCCAATCTGATTCCATTTATGATCAGTGAAAATACACTAGAAGGTGGACACATCTCGGAATATAAATGGCGACAAATTCAGCAACAGCATAGTCTGGAACCTGCTGTTCCGGAAGATGCACAGCTTAAACCCATGGAGCCTTAATTAATGAAGAAATCCATGCATAAAATACCTGTTTTAGAGTGGTGTTTTCCACATCCCTTTGTTTCAATACTGGTAGGTTTAAGCTGGCTCATGCTGGCACATAGCAACGATGCCGCCAACCTGGCCATGGCAGTTTTACTGGGCATTGTTGTACCGAAACTGGTTCAGCCCTTTATTATTCGTACACCGGATATTCACTGGGGTATGGCCTTAAAACTGTTTTTTGTAGTGTTGTGGGACATTGTTACCGCCAATATCAAGGTAGCCATTTTAGTACTTGGCCCCTCTCGCAACCTTAAGCCAAAATGGTTTAGGGTACCGCTAGAGAGTGATCACGAACAGGTTAACAGCTTGCTGGCGATGATTATTACTACCACGCCTGGAACAGTCAGTGCGGGCATAGATCAGGAACGTGGTGATATTCTAGTCCATGCCTTAAGTGCCGAAAGTGAGGAGGAAGAAATTGAAACTATCAAGCAACGCTATGAAGCTCCTTTACTGATCATCTTTAATGTCGAGCCAGCTCAAGGAGAAATCGAATGATCTTACCTTATGCACTAGGAATCTGCCTGATCGCGATTATGGTCTCGATGTTAATGTGTCTCTACCGTCTGGTTACAGGCCCATCCATAGTTGATCGGCTACTTGCACTGGACACATTTTTCCTGAATGCCACCTGTCTGGTAGTTGTACTCGGAATTTACTGGATGAGCACTTCACTGTTCGAAGGAGCACTGCTGGTGGCCATGCTGGGTTTTGTTTCTACTGTTGCGCTTGCCCGTTACTTTACCAGTGGCCATGTAATCGACTAGGAGAACGAAATGCAAGAACAGTTCATTATGGAAATACTGGTTTCTTTTTTCCTGGTGGTTGGCTCATTTTTTATGGTGGTTGGGGGCATTGGCATGGTGCGTTTACCCGATTTATTTATGCGTCTGCATGCCCCGACCAAGTCCAGTACTTTGGGCTTAGGTAGCTTCTTGATTGCCAGTATCATCTTCTCGGCATTCCATGGCCGCTTTGGTTTTGCTGAGATTTTAATCACCTTGCTGGCTTTTATCACAGCACCTGTTTCCGCTAATTTGATGGCACAGGCTGCGCTCCATCTGCGTTTACGCTCTAGAAGTGGTGATGTACCGGAAGCACTGGACCGGCCTTTGCCTTGGGAAGGTTATCGACGCCGGGTAACCAAGCGGATTAGAGAGAGTCGAAGAGGAAGAAAAAACACCCCAGATTCTTGATGATTCTATTTCAGAATATTAAGGATCTGGCTGAATCATCAGGTCATGATCAAGGATGGTACTTGACCTGAGATCAGTTACTCACATATTAAATAGATTATTAGAATTTATAACCACATTCTGAGCTTTTAATTTCTAAGCATGTATTGCTAGATAAAGATTAAAATATTTATGGAATCAATCATTAAATAATTGATATAAAGTTTAGCCCAATAATTCAAGGGTTTAATTTATAAACTAAAATTTTCATTTCTGGCTTAACAGAAGCCACCTTTTATAGAATACGAGTAAAACCTGTAATAAAAGAACTTTTTTTAATTCTTCACGATGAAACCTTTTATTTTATATAAAATTATCAGTGATAAATATCAGGTCAGATTTTTACTCTAATAGCGTAATAAATAATTTAAATAAAATAAATTTTTCAATTAAAAAAAAGCGGACTTTAAAGCCCGCCTTTTTACCAAAAATTTTTTTAAAAGAATTCAGAATAAAAATTATTCTTCATCTTCTTTACGCTCAGGCAGGTCTTTCACTGCCTCAGCAATCAGCCCAAACATATAGTTGCCGTAGGCATTAGTCTTGTCATAATGGAAACGCAATCTTGGTGTAATGCGTGTCTTAATACGACGACTCAATTCCTGGCGCAGGAAACCTGAAGCCTTGTTTAGAACTTCAAGTGTCTGCTGATGTGCCTGTTCATTCTGGTCATCAGATAACTCACGACCCATAACTGTGACATACACATCGGCATAACCTAAATCTGGGCTCACTTTCACGGCCGAGATGGTCACTAGGCCACCCAGACGTGGATCTTTCAGCTCTTGGCGGATCAGCTCAGACAGCTCACGCTGTACACTGTCGCCCATACGCTTCAGACGTTGACTACCCGCCATTAAAGACTCCGTTTGATTTGCTGAACATCATAAACTTCGATTTTATCGAGTTCCTTGATGTCATTATAACCTTTAACTGCCAGACCACATTCGATACCCGCACGAACTTCGTTTACGTCATCTTTATAGCGGCGTAGAGATTCTAGTTCACCCTGGAATACTACAACGTCATCGCGCAGTACACGGATTGGTTTATTACGATAAATCGTACCTTCCATGACCATACAGCCGGCAGCAGCACCAAACTTGCTTGAACGGAATACTTCACGAACCTGAGCTACACCCAGAATCGTTTCACGATGTTCTGGAGCCAGCTTGCCGCTCATTGCATCTTTTACATCATCAATCAGTTGATAAATCACGCTATAGTAACGGATATCAATTCCATCAATGTCAGCTTTCTGACGTGCTGTGTTGTCTGCACGAACATTAAAGCCGAGTAGTACCGCTTCAGAAGATTCAGCCAGTGTCACGTCAGATTCAGTAATTGCACCTACACCTGAACCAATGATACGTACTTTTACTTCATCTGTAGCCAGATCGGCCAGCGCCACATGCAAGGCTTCTAAAGTACCTCGTACATCTGTCTTCAGTACCACGTTTACTACAGGCACATCTTTCTTACCCATAGACGCCATGATATTTTCCAGACGCATTGCACTTTGACGCTCAAGACGTTTTTGGCGTTCACGGTCCATACGGGCATCAGCAACTTCACGGGCTTTTTTCTCGTCATTCACCACAAGAACTTCATCACCCGCCATTGGCGCTTCTGGTAGACCCAGAATTTCTACCGGAATTGAAGGACCTGCAGATTTAATCCGTTTACCGTTTTCATCTGTCATGGCACGTACACGGCCATAAGATGCACCGGCAAGAACCAGATCACCGACATTAAGCGTACCATTTTGTACCAGGATCGAAGTAACTGCACCACGGCCCTTATCGACACGCGCTTCAATAACCACACCTTGCGCTGCACCTTCTTCAGAAGCTTTGAGCTCCATCAGCTCTGCCTGAATCTGGATCAAGTCAAGTAACTCATCAATCCCTTCACCACTATGTGCAGAAACTTTGGCAACTGGTACATCACCACCCCATTGTTCAGGCACGATTTCTTTAGTGGTTAATTCATTCAGTACGCGGTCCGGATCAGCCGATTCTTTGTCCATCTTGTTGATTGCAACAATAATCGGTGTTCCTGCAGCACGTGCATGATCAATTGCTTCTGCAGTTTGTGGCATGACACCATCATCTGCTGCAACGACCAGCACAACAATATCAGTCGCCTGTGCACCACGTGAACGCATTGCGGTAAAGGCAGCGTGTCCCGGAGTATCCAGGAAAGTGATAATTCCCTTGTCGGTTTTCACATGGTAAGCACCGATATGCTGGGTAATTCCACCTGCTTCACCGGCAGCCACTTTTGAGCGACGGATACGGTCAAGCAAAGATGTTTTACCATGGTCAACGTGACCCATAATTGTCACGACTGGAGGACGTGTAGTTTGAGCACCACGAGCCTCTTCAGCAGCTTCTAGCAGGTTATCTTCCGCCTGTGTATCAGAAACAAGTACCGGATTATGGCCCATTTCTTCTACAACCAGGGCAGCAATTTCCTGATCAATTGCCTGGTTCTGAGTTACCAGTTCACCCATTTTCATGAGTGACTTGATCACTTCACGTACTTTAACTGCCATTTTCTGTGCAAGATCAGCCACCACGATGGTTGAACCGATCTCAACATCATAAACCTGCTTTTTAACCGGTTTTTCAAAGCCATGTTTATTGGCCTGACTGGTTTTTAAACCACGTTTATGCTGATTCTGGTTAAATGACTGCTCTTCTTGACCACGACGACCACCTTTTTTCAGTGACCGTGTATTATTGGTATTAGTACCACGCTTGATTTCACGGTCTTCTTTAGCAAATGAATCTTCATATGCCTGACCAACCAGACCTGCCGCGAGTGGAGAATCATCTACAACACGAATAGTTTTGGTGGCATCTTCATTTGAATATTTGGAAGCCATCTGGCGCATTTGTTCAAGCGTACGCTGTTGTGCCTCTTCAGCAGCCTTGCGACGCGCAGCTTCTTCAGCCGCTTTTAATTGTGCTGCCTGCTCTTCACGTGCTTTACGCTGCTCTGCAGTCTCGGTTGGCTTGACTACCGGCTTAACAATCGGCTTATTGGTTGAGCGTTTTTTCACCACCACTTCAGCTTTTTGCGGGCTTTTCGCAGTTTCCTGCTTAGCTGCTGCACGCATTGCTTCCAATGTTGCATTCGCTTTATTTTCACCACTAAGTTTTTGCCCGTCATTTTCCTGACGCGCTGCCTGTTCAGCTTTTTGACGTGCAATCATGTCAGCACGTGCCTGCTCTTGCGCATCAGCTTTAGCGCGCGCTTCAGCAGCAATCTGTTCAGGGTTCGGCTTAGTAAAAGTATGTTTTTTACGTACTTCTACATTAATCGTTTTCGCCTTACCTGAGGTACTGGCCACTTTAGCCGTACTAGTTGTTTTACGTTTCAACGTGATTTTTCCTACGCCACTATCCGCTTGCCCATGTACTTTTTTGAGATGACTCACTAGTACATCCTGCTGCTCGGTAGTAATAATATCTTCAGCCTGACGCTGTGGTAAGCCTGCATCGCGAACTTGCTCTAGGAGCTTTTCTACAGGACGACCTACGCTGAGCGCTAACTCTTGAATCGACTTGTCCGTCATATATTTCCTCCTAGTTAAACCATGATTCACGCGCTTTCATAATGAGCTGACCCGCACTCGCAGCATCCAAACCTTCAATATCAGCAATATCGTCAGTTGCCTGATCGGCCAGGTCATCTACAGTCACTACACCACGAGCGGCAAGTGAATAAGCAATCTCTCGTGTCATCCCTTCCATATTCAGAAGTTCTTCACTCGGATCTTGAATATTTTCCTGCTGTTTTAACGCATCCGCTAAAGCAGCTTCTTTGGCACGGCTTTGCAACAACTCGACCAGTTCGGTATCCAGCTCGATTTCATCGAAGGTTTCTGCCGGTACATAAGCCACTTCCTCAAGTGAAGTAAAGCCCATTTCAACCAGTGCCATCGCCAGGTCTTCTTCAATATCCAGACGTGAAACAAACATATCCAGATATTGCTGTGCCTCATTCTGCTGGCGAGCACGATACTCGTCTTCCAGCATCATATCCAGCTTGTAACCGGTAAGTTCTGAAGCAAGACGTACATTCTGGCCCTGTGAACCAATTGCACGTGCAAGCTGGTCACTGGTCGCAAAAATGATATCAGCACTATGTGTATCTTCATCCAGTACAATTCCAGAAACATCAGCCGGCTCTAGGGCACTGGCAATATACTGGGCCGGATCATCAGACCACACTACAACATCAATACGCTCACCGTTGAGCTCCTGCTGAACAGCCTGGATACGTGTACCACGCATACCAATACATGCACCCACCGGATCAATACGGTGGTCATTGGTTTTTACGGCAATTTTAGCACGAACACCAGGTTGACGTGCTGCTGCTTTAATCTCAATGATTTCTTCAGAGATTTCAGGAATCTCTTTTTTCATCAGGGCAATCAGCATTTCAGGCTTGGCACGCGAAAGTAGAAGCTGAGCGCCACGGCCTTCACGGTTTACACTGTACAAAATGGCATTGATCCGCTGTTTTGGACGCAAAATCTCTTTAGCGATCATTTCTTCACGCGCCAGATAAGCTTCTGCATTATCTCCCAGATCAATGATAAAGCCATCTTTGGTCTGCTTCTTCACTTCACCGTAAATCAGCTCACCTACTTTAGACTCATAAGCATCCGCAATGAGCGCACGCTCTGCTTCACGAATTTTCTGTACAATAACCTGTTTGGCAATTTGAGCTGCGATACGGCCAAATTCAATTGACTCGACTTCCAGCTCCCGAATATCGCCAATTGACCATTTTGCTGGGTCTACATCGGAAATCGCATCTTGACATGCCGGCATTTCATGGTCTTCGTCTGCGACCACTTCCCATTGACGGAATGTACGATAATCCCCAGTCTTACGATCAATTTCAACACGTAAACGTGCTTCTTCTGCGGTGGTACCTTCGTAGAATTTTTTCTTCGTCGCTGCAACAAGCGCCTGCTCTAAAGCTTCGAAGATCGCTTCCCGACTAACACCTTTTTCATTACTAACCGTTTCAACAACGGTAAGAATTTCACGGCCCATAAGTCACCTATTAAATTGAATTCTTCTTAATGGAATTAATTTAGTCCTGATAGATCAAATTTGCTTTATCGATATTGTTGCTATCGATTTCGAGCACCTTGCTGCCTTCTACTTCTACCTGAATCTGTTCTTGCTCCAGGTCCACACTCACCAGTTTAGCTTGAAATTTACGGCGGTTATCAACAGCACTAATCAGACGTAGAGCCACCTGCTGACCAACATAAGCCGACATCTGTTCAAGCTGGAAAAATGGGCGATCCCATCCTGGTGAAGAGACTTCAAGTGAATATTCACCTGAGATTGGATCATGCACATCAAGAATTGCGCCCACTTGCTGGGTCACCCGGACACAGTCCTGCACACCAATTCCACGGCCCTGTTCCAGCTCACCGTCTTCATTCAGTACAGGTTCTGCATTTTCATCTACAGGTTTATCAATAAAGATGCGGACTAAAGAACGTTTGCCCTGAGGAAGGAATTCGATCCCCCACAACTCGACGTCACAGGCTTCGACCGCTGGTGCAATTAAATCATGGAGGGCTTGGGTTTTATTTGATAATTTCATTTACTCTCGTCTTCTCGTGCCATTCAACCGGTCAGTACGTTCTGACCGATGCAGACTGTTATAGTGAAGCATCACTATTTGACCAATTGATGTCGACACTACACGATAGCCAATAAAAAAGGGCGTCAATCGCCCCTATATTTTACACAGAAAACTAAAGTCCACTGTGCAAAAAGGCCCACCTATTTGTGAGCCCTCTTAGAAACTTGGTAGCGGGAGCTGGATTTGAACCAACGACCTTCGGGTTATGAGCCCGACGAGCTACCAGACTGCTCCATCCCGCATCAACGTGCAAAAATTATAAACGAATTTCAAAAAAAGTCAATCTGACTTACAAGAAACTCTCAACTGCTTTACACTGCAATTGAATTGGTAGCGGGAGCTGGATTTGAACCAACGACCTTCGGGTTATGAGCCCGACGAGCTACCAGACTGCTCCATCCCGCATCAATGTTTTCTGCTGCATGCATCAACGATCTGGTTTATCGTTGGTGCGGAAGGGGGGACTTGAACCCCCACGCCCGAAGGCACTACCACCTCAAGGTAGCGTGTCTACCAATTCCACCACCACCGCAGCAGGTCGCATTCTAGTAGCTTCCCTAGTAAAAGAAAAGCTTTAATTTAAATTATTCACCAGTTTTTGGTGCAGTTGGTGAAGTTTCAGGCGAAACCGGTTGCGCAGGCGCACTGGTTTGTACACTTTGCAAGCTATAAGCAGCTGTAGTCTGTTTTTTTGCAAAGACTGCCAGGGTCAGGCTGGTTACAAAAAACAGTGCAGTTAAAATAGCGGTGAGCCGGGTCATGAAGTTACCAGACCCTGAAGCACCAAATACGGTTGCCGCACCACCGCCTCCAAAAGAAGCTCCGGCGTCAGCACCTTTACCATGCTGAACCAGGATCAGTCCAATCATCAAAATAGCCAGAATAATATGTATTACCAATACAAACGTATGCATGCCGAACTCCTCATTCTTTTATTTGGGCAAATGCCTGAGCAATTTTATGGAAGGACTCGGCGTTTAAGGAAGCCCCGCCAACCAGTGCCCCATTAATATCCGGACAGGCTGCCAGCTCTACTGCATTCTCAGGCTTAACACTGCCACCGTAGAGGATGGCTATATTAGAGCCAAGCGGGGTGATTTGGCAAAGTGCTTCACGAATTTTTTCATGCATGGCCTGTGCATCTGCGGCAGAGGCAGTCTTACCCGTACCAATTGCCCAGATCGGCTCATAAGCAATCATGATATTTTGCCATTGCTCGGCCTGTACAACTTCGGCAATGTCACAAATCTGTTGCAATACCACTTGTGCTGCCTGCCCTGCCTCACGCTGCTCCAGGCTTTCCCCTACACAATAAATAATTTTTAGACCGGCATTTAATGCATTTTTAATTTTTTCTTTTAAAATCTTTAGATCATCACCCAACAGTTCTCGACGCTCTGAATGGCCTATGAGCACCCAGTGAATCTGACTGTCTTTTAATAGCTCTGCACTAACTTCGCCAGTATACGCCCCAGTTCCTGCTATACGTGAGACATCTTGTGCCACTACATGCACCGGACTTGCAGCATTTCCAAGCTGCTGTTTTGCAGAGGTCAGCGCAATTGCCACAGGCGCTATCCCCAACTGACACTGCTCAGGACTGATGTGCTGTTCTATAAGTAATTGCTTAAATTGTTCAATGAGTTGCTGGGCATCTGCGTGCATTGGGTTCATTTTCCAATTACCAACAACCCAAGGAATAATTGTCGAACCCGACATACTTCTAACCTTTCATCAAAAATGCACCACATTCTACACGGAATTCATCTATTTGAAGATAAATTTCGTAACTCCATTGCTGCTATTAGGCTTTTAAAGTTAAGCTTATTGTTCTGTGATATGTCCTGACGATCTATATAGAAAATTCTTCCTAAAGATAGCCATTGTTCAGGTTAAATACATGATTTCATACCAGAGCCTTTATTTAAACTGTGGTATTCTTCGGCAACAAAAGTATAATTTTACAGAGATCTATAAATCGTCGGTCATTTAAAGGCGCAATAAACAATGACAGTTAATTTTACTCCAAAGTTTTCCGGTTTTATTCGCCGTCTGGTTGAGGATAACCACGTGTCTGCTGCTGAAATGCAGAATGCGGTCGATACTGCTAAAAGAAACCGGCAGGATATCGTGCCTTATCTGATCGATCATTTTAAGCTTTCGCCCTTACTGATTGCAGAATTTATCTCGATTGAGTTTGGTGAAGCTTTATTCGATTTGGCTGTTTACGATACTCTCCAGATTCCACGAGATGTAGTTGATGAGAAACTGATACTCAAGCATCGAGTCTTGCCCCTCATTAAGCGTGGTCATACCCTGTTTGTTGCTACCAGTAATCCTACCAATATTGAAGCTTTAGAAGCTGTCCGGTTTAACAGTAAACTGAATATTGAAGTTGTTATTGTCGAGCATGACAAACTGCAGCGTACTATTGAGCAGAATTTTTCTGAAGAAAGCAATTTTGATTTTGGTGATGAAGAACTCAATATTGATGTTTCAACCAGCAATTTAGATGAGGACGACAGTCAAGATAATACGCCTCAGGAAGAAGAGGCTCCAATTGTTAAATATATTAACAAGTTATTGGTAGATGCCATTCGTATTGGTGCATCAGACTTACATTTCGAGCCTTATGAAAAATATTACCGGGTACGTTACCGGGTCGATGGCGTGTTAAGACAGGTTGCAACACCACCTTTACAGCTGGCCACCCGACTGGCTTCACGTTTAAAGGTTATGTCACAGATGGATATTTCCGAAAAGCGCGTTCCCCAGGATGGCCGGATCAAATTAAAACTCTCTAAGACCAAAGCTATTGATTTCCGTGTGAACTCACTGCCTACACTATTTGGAGAAAAACTGGTTCTGCGTATTTTGGATCCGTCCAGCGCCATGCTGGGTATTGATGCATTAGGCTATGAACCCGAGCAAAAAGCCCTGTTTATAGAAGCTTTAGAAAAGCCGCAAGGTATGTTACTCATTACCGGGCCTACCGGTTCCGGTAAAACCGTATCGCTTTATACAGGCCTCAATATTTTAAACCGTGAGGATACCAATATTTCGACTGCCGAAGACCCGGTAGAAATTAATCTTGAAGGTATTAACCAGGTCAATGTGAATAATAAAGTCGGGTTAAGCTTCTCTGCCGCGCTAAAGTCATTCCTGCGTCAGGATCCAGATATTATTATGGTAGGTGAGATTCGTGACTTGGAAACAGCAGAGATTGCCATTAAAGCAGCTCAGACCGGTCACATGGTTATGTCTACCCTGCATACCAACAGCGCTCCTGAAACATTAACACGCCTAAGAAATATGGGCGTAGCAGCATTTAATATTGCCACTTCAGTTAATCTGGTCATTGCACAGCGTCTAGCTCGACGTTTATGCAACCAGTGCAAGGTACCAGCAGAGATTCCTAGAAATAGTCTGCTTGAGATGGGCTTTACCGAAGATGACTTGGCCAACCCTGATTTTCAGGTTTATCAACCTGTCGGTTGCCCGGAATGTCGTGATGGTTATCGGGGTCGTGTGGGTATCTATGAAGTAATGAAAGTTACACCGGAAATTTCAAAAATTATTATGGAAGACGGTAACGCCCTTGAAATAGCAGCAACAGCAGCACGCCTGGGTTTTGATAACTTGCGTCGTTCTGGCCTAAAGAAAGTCATGCAAGGTGTAACCTCTTTACAAGAAATTAACCGTGTGACCAGTGAATAAAGTCAGCATTTAAAAATAAGGATAAAGCAATGGCAGTCAAAAAAGCACAAATGATGCCGACTTTTGCTTATGACGGCGTCGACCGTAAAGGAATTAAAGTTAAAGGGGAGCTGACAGCCAAGAATATGGCGTTGGCTAAGGTGACTTTGCGCAAGCAAGGAATAACTATCAAAACCATTCGGGAAAAACGTCGCAATATTCTAGAAGGCTTGATGAAGAAAAGGGTTTCTACACTAGATATCACTATCTTTACACGTCAGTTGGCCACCATGATGAAAGCGGGTGTGCCCCTTGTACAAGGCTTTGAAATTGTCGCTGAAGGTCTCGAAAATCCGGCTATGCGTGAAGTGGTTTTGGGTATTAAGGCTGAAGTTGAAGGGGGCAATACATTTGCCGGTGCACTGCGTAAATATCCCCAATATTTTGATAACCTGTTCTGTTCACTGGTCGAATCTGGTGAACAGTCCGGTGCACTTGAGACTATGCTGGACCGGGTGGCCATCTATAAAGAAAAGAGTGAACTCCTCAAGCAGAAAATTAAAAAAGCGATGAAATATCCCGCCACAGTTATTGTGGTTGCAGTCATTGTAACCATTATTCTGATGGTTAAGGTAGTTCCGGTATTCCAAGACTTGTTTAGCTCATTTGGTGCAGATCTGCCTGCATTTACCCAGATGGTTGTCAATATGTCGAACTGGATGCAGAAGTACTGGTTTATTCTCATTATCGCAATTGCTGCTCTTATTTTCGGTTTTCTTGAAGCCAAAAAGCGGAGCCAGAAGTTCCGTGATGCGCTTGACAGAATGGCTCTTAAACTGCCAATTTTTGGTGATCTGGTCTATAAAGCAATTATTGCCCGTTATAGCCGTACGCTGGCAACCACATTTGCAGCCGGCGTACCACTTATTGATGCACTGGAATCTACTGCCGGTGCAACTAATAATGTAATTTATGAGCAGGCTGTCATGAAAATCCGGGAAGATGTAGCAACTGGTCAGCAGCTTCAGTTTGCTATGCGTGCCTCTAACCGTTTTCCGCCTATGGCAGTACAGATGGTTGCCATTGGAGAAGAATCGGGTGCCCTTGATGCCATGTTAGATAAAGTCGCGACACATTTTGAAAATGAAGTTGACAATGCCGTTGACGGTCTGACTTCCATGATGGAACCCCTGATTATGGCAATTCTGGGTGTATTAGTGGGTGGCCTTGTGATCGCCATGTATCTGCCAATTTTCCAGATGGGTTCAGTTGTTTAATGCAAGAATTAATCACCTTATTAAGTAATAACCCGACTGCGCTCTATATTGTGGTTGGGCTTTTCAGTCTATGTATTGGCAGTTTTTTAAATGTCGTTATTCTTCGCACTCCTAAAATGATGGAGCAAGAATGGCGCAATGAATGTCAGTTGTTGCTTCATCCAGATCAGCCCCTAATTGATGAAACAAAACTTACGCTCAGCTATCCGGCTTCTACCTGTCCCAACTGTCATACGCCGATTCGCTGGTATCAGAATCTGCCTTTGGTCAGCTGGCTGCTACTCAGAGGCAAATGTGGTCAATGCCAGAATCCGATCAGTATCCGTTACCCTCTAGTTGAACTTTTAACTGCTCTGTGTTCACTTATTGTAGTAGCTGTCTATGGCCCTACCCTGCAAATGCTATTTGGTCTGTTACTGACTTGGGCATTAATTACCCTGACCTTCATCGATTTTGATACACAACTGCTTCCAGACCGGTATACCCTGCCGCTTGCCGCCCTAGGCCTAGCTCTGAACAGTTATGCATTATATACCTCGGCAAGCTCTGCTATTTGGGGTTATGTGATTGGGTTTTTATGCTTATGGATTGTATATTATCTGTTTAAAGTCATCACCGGTAAAGAAGGCATGGGATACGGGGACTTTAAGTTACTGGCCGCACTCGGAGCCTGGATGGGTCCTTTAATGCTGCCTTTAATTGTGCTACTTTCATCTTTAGTCGGGGCAATTATTGGTATCGTACTGCTCAAGATTCGCAAGGAAAACCAGCCTTTTGCCTTTGGTCCCTATATTGCGATTGCCGGCTGGATCGCTTTTTTATGGGGTGAGCAAATTATGAAAATTTATCTGGGAGGCTGATATGACATTTATCTTGGGGTTAACAGGAGGAATAGGCAGTGGAAAGTCAGCTGCCAGCCAGTGGTTTGAGTCTCAAGGTATACAGGTCGTAGATGCCGATGTAGTAGCACGTGAAGTGGTACAGCGTGGCCAGCCAGCACTGGCACAAATTCATGATGCTTTTGGTGACTGGGTGTTACAAGAAGATGGCGAGTTAAACCGGCGGGCATTGCGTGAACATATTTTCAAGCTACCGGAAGCGCGTCAGACTCTGGAAGGAATTACCCATCCTGCTATCCGCCAGGCGTTAATCCAGCAGCTACAGGCTGCCCAAAGTCCTTATGCCATACTGGTTTCTCCTCTTTTATTTGAAACCAATCAGCATGAACTTGCCCAGCATACACTTTTAGTCGATACCAGCGAAGATATTCAGATTATGCGTGCCTGTGCGCGTGACCAGCAGTCTGAGGAGCAGATCCGTCAGATCATTGCCGCACAGATGCCTCGCTCACAAAAACAGACTCTCGCTCATGATATTGTAACCAATGATGGCCATCTGGAGCATCTATATGCTCAATTACAGCCTCTTCATCAGCTTTACCTCATCAAGGCCGAAAAGCTAAAAGCAGATTAGGAGATGCGAGAGTCTGAACCAGAACCTTTTTTCTGGTTTTCCAGCTGCGCCTGTAAAGTATCTTTGCGGAACCAGCGCCATGGCTGTAAAGCTCCAAAACTCATCCCGATTAATCCAGCAAGCACAGAGAGACTTAATGATTCGCCGAGCAATGGTATAGCAAGCAAGGCTGCAATAAAAGGTGCCAGAGTTACAATACTTCCAGTTTTAAAAGCCCCTAAACGCTCAATGGCTGCCACATAAGTCAGGGTAGCAATGATTACCACAAAAACGCCGTGGAAAAGTGTCTGGATAACCAGATGCAGAGGTTCTGGCTCACTGAGATGTTTAGGTATAAATAACAAGTAAATTGGAACATAGATAAGGGCTGACCAAATTACGACGCTCGCCATAGAGTGCCACGCAGACAGCTTCCATTGCTTGAGCAGTACAGTAAATACGCCCCACCAGATGGCACTGGTAAATAGAAGGATATCTCCTATACCAAATGCATGACTGCTTGAGCGTGAAATCAGATAACTCATGACAGCTAAAGCAAGTAGCATAATGCCAAGACTTAGCCAGGTATGCTGATCAAAAGGCTGTTTAAATAAAATCCATGCTGCTACAGCAGTGGTTAGTGGAATACAACCGTTGAGAAAAATCGCGGCATGGGCAGCAGGAGCATACAAAAATGCTGTATACACTGTTAAGCAGTACCCTAAGCCGCCAATCAGTGCCAACAGAACAGACTGCCTCGTCCATAAAAATGCCGTATCTTTTTTATACAGCAGAATAGGCATGAGAATGAGAAAGGCCAGACCGAAACGTAAGGCCGTAATATCCCAAGGACTGATATGCCACTGGGCATTTAAACGGGAGAATAAAGTGAAACCGCCCCAGATACACATGGTAATCGCCACAAACAGATAACCTTGAACCCGGGGAGTCATACTGAATCCTTTTAATTAATCAACTTATAAACTTTTAGCATTACGCTGACGACAGGCTTCATAGAGCGCCATACCGGTTGCCACACTGACATTTAAACTTTGCAGATTTCCAGCCATCGGAATGTAAACCTTGTGGTCGCACTGTGCCTGGGTGATAGGTCTTAAACCGGTATCTTCAGCACCCATTACAATCACTATAGGTCCGGTCAGGTCACATTGCTGAAGCGGCAATGCTTGTTCGTCGAGCATGGTTCCTATTACTCGTACTTGTGAATGCTCTTTCATCTGTGCAAGCGTACGGGCCAAATTGGTAACCTGAATGAACTTGACTTTCTCCGCCCCACCGGCTGCCACTTTCCGTGCCGTCGGTGTCAGACTGGCTGAACGGTCACGTGGCACAATAACTGCCTGTACACCCATTGCTGCGGCTGTACGGATACAGGCCCCCAAGTTATGCGGATCAGTTACCTGATCCAGGGCCAGCAATAGAACATCCGGTGTTTGTTCAAGTAACTGTTCTAGATCTTTTTCATTCATAACCGGATGTGGACGGACAGCAGCCACAACCCCCTGATGAAAGGGTAACCCGGCCAGCTTTTCAAGACTGTCCCGGCTGGCTTTTTGCACACTAATTCCGAAAGGTTCAGCCAGTTCCAGAATCTTTTGCAAACGCTGGTCTTCACGTCCTTTTAGTGTAAACAGGGTCAGAACCCGTTCTGGCTCCAGTTCTAATAATGACTCCACTGCATGAACGCCATAATAATATTCAGGTTTCGCCATGAACGACCTCTAAGCTGGTGACTTGTGAAAAACAAAAATCCTGCAAAGTAACTTCGCAGGATCTCCTATATCAGTCTAGTGTACCTGATTTATTGCAGAATGCTTAGCCTTCTAGGTGGCAAACATAATCAAGCACATCATCAGTTTCAATTTTAAAGGTGCTGTTACCTGGTACATAAAAAGACTGACCGGCGCGGAACAGTTCAGCCTCTTCATTATTGGCAATTTTAACACGGCATTCACCAGAGATAATCTCCATACGCTCAGGCACATGGGTTTCAAAGGTAAGCGGCTGCTCTGTCGGTAAAATGACCCCCAGAGTTTTTTTAGTACCGTCTTCAAATAAAATTGTATGGCTAATACACGAACCACCAAAATAGACATTTGATTTTTTTATTACTGATACATGATCAAACTGTGCTGACATGCGTATTCTCCAGATAATGCGCATTTATATACGTTATGATTGCGGTAGTTTAATTGCGGCGGCGCAACTAATCAATTGCCGTTTCAACAGGAAAAATCAATATTTTCCATTCCTTGCCGTTCAGTTTATTCAGATCTACAGGCAGCCTTAAACCAATAGTTGAAAGATCCAGCATAACGGTTGATGAGCGACCATTTTTTATCATTCTCTGTCTATAACTTACTATGATATTGTGTCTGCTATATTTGTTGCACTTATGGTTATACAGATAAAATTTTGAGTTAAACATCTAATTCATCATTACATTTTTGATCAAACCGTATTTTTCATTTTGTAATTCTAACCATCAACAATATATGACTGGCATAACAACAATGGAACACTGATCTTTGCTGGCAATATATTCTCTTAATTAGTTTTCAGTATTGTTAAAGCGAATACAGCTTTTTGCCAAGAACAGAACAACTGTATTTACAAAATTTTTATTCGCATATTTATTTTAAGATCGCGTTATCATATTTTGAATGTCTTAAAATAAAAGCCATCTTGTGACCACAACAAAACTTGACTATCTTAGACACAAACCTTTCGCAGCCTGGATGCGTTTATGCTGACACATTTAACACTGATCAATTTTGCGCTTGCTGACCATCTAGCCCTTGATATTGAACAAGGTTTTAACGTACTCACAGGTGAGACCGGTGCTGGTAAATCCTTATTACTTGATGCGCTTTCTGCCTGCCTCGGTGAACGTACCGATACCAACTATGTTCGTTATGGCACAGACAAGGCCGACATTACTGCCGTCTTCAGCTACCAGCCAGATAGCCCTGAAGCAGGGTGGCTCAGTGCGCATGAGTTAAATGATGAATCAGGTGAAATACATTTACGCCGGGTAATTTTTGCTACAGGCCGCAGTAAAGCCTGGATCAATGGCCGCCCGAGCAGCCTATCTGAACTGAAAGAAATTGGACGTCTTCTGGTTCAGCTTTATAGCCAGCATAGTCAGCAGCAGCTTCTGGAACCCCCTTATCCACGCAAGTGGCTAGACCGCTACAGTAATTTTTATAATGAGGCCCAACAAGTACGTGATGCCTATAGCCAGTGGCAAAAGAATATTCGCCAGCATCAGGCTGCGCTTGAAGCACAGGCTAGCCGATTACAGCGGATCAGTACGCTGGAGCTACAGCTTGAAGAACTTGAAGATATCGTTACTATTCACTATAAAGAAATAGAGCAGGAATTTGACCGTCTCAGCCATCATGAACATATTATGCAGGACTGCGCTTACAGCCTGAATGTACTCGATGAAGCGGAATCCAATCTTTCTCAGGAGCTCTCTTCGGTAATTCGCCGGCTGGAAACACATGCTGGGCGTAGTGAACAGCTGTCCAGTATTTATAATGCATTATTAAATGCGCAAAGTGAACTAGATGAAGGAACAGCGCAGCTACGCCAGTTTATTGACCGGCAGAGCTTTGATCCAGAACGTATGGAAGAGCTGAATGCCCAGCTTGAAATTTTTCATCGTTTGGCCCGTAAGTATAGAATCCAGCCAGAGCAGCTAAAAGAAGAATATGAACTCTGGCAGCAGGAACTGGAAAAACTGCAACAGCTTGAAGACCCAGAAATGCTGGCCGAACAGGTTGAATGCGCTCATCAGGACTTTTTGCAGAAGGCTGAGCATCTGGACCAGATTCGACGTGAAGCCGCGATACCACTCGCTAAACAGCTGACTGAACAGGTAAAACCACTGGCCCTGCCCGAAGCTTATTTTGAATTCCGTTTTGATGCACTGGAACAGCCTACTGCAGAAGGCCTGAGCTTTATCCAGCTACTGTTTACCGCCAATAAAGGCATACCGACCCAACCACTGGCACGGGTAGCTTCAGGAGGTGAGCTGTCACGTATTGCACTGGTAATGCAGGTGATGAATGCCGAGAAAACTGAAGCTGAGGTTCTGGTGTTTGATGAAATCGATGTCGGGATCAGCGGCGGTACTGCCGAGATTGTAGGACGACTGCTTGGCGGGCTGGCACAGCATGTACAAATTCTGTGTATTACCCATCAGGCCCAAGTAGCGGCTCAATCTGACCAGCATCTTCTGGTAAAGAAACTGCAGACTGATCCGGCCAGCAGTACCATCATTGAACTGGATGAAGATGAAAGGATTCAGGAACTGGCCCGTATGACAGGTGGCGTTGAAATTAGTAACACCACCTTGCAGCATGCCAGACAGTTGCGTCAGCTTAAATTCCAGCAGGCTTAATAGATAATATCTTTTAGCAAT
This sequence comes from Acinetobacter sp. UNC436CL71CviS28, assembly GCF_000620525.1. NCBI lineage: Bacteria > Pseudomonadati > Pseudomonadota > Gammaproteobacteria > Moraxellales > Moraxellaceae > Acinetobacter > Acinetobacter sp. UNC436CL71CviS28. Next base: position 20,524 of record NZ_JIBB01000013.1, on the reverse strand, counting down.
CAGCAGCCAGTTTGAGCTCTTGATTTTTATGGAATCGCCACAACTATCTTCAAGCAGCAGCTTTTATATTCTAGTCTGTCCCCATTCTGCAAGCCTTGAATAGACAGTATTTAAGGCTACATCTGACCAATAAGTTTCTGCTTTTTTTTGCTGAAAGGCACAGATGCTTACGTGCAGAGGATTGTATTCTCGACAGTAGTCACTTATAAGTGAAGAGACCATACTCTGTAATTTTATTGAAATTTATCTTTTTGCCTCAATTTTTGTTCCAGACAAAACTTTATGCTGACAATTTAGGAGAACAGCTTAGGTGACCAAACAATATTTGACGCATCGTTGTCTTATCGCTCCTCCAGAAATTGCCGATGATTTCTTTGCTCATACGGTCATCTATCTGGCTCGACATGATGAAGACGGCGCACAAGGGATTATTATCAACCGACCTGCTGGCATTCAGATCAAAGAATTGTTGAATGACCTGGAAATTGATGCAGATAATGTCCAACCTCATGATGTGCTTCAAGGCGGTCCATTGCGCCCGGAGGCAGGTTTCGTTTTACATACCGGTCAACCCGTTTGGCATTCGTCTATTGCTATTGGTGAAAATGTTTGTATCACCACTAGTAAAGACATTCTGGATGCAATTGCACACAATGAAGGAGTGGACCGTTACCAGATAGCGCTGGGTTATGCCAGTTGGAGCAAAAATCAACTTGAAGAAGAGATTGCACGCGGTGACTGGCTCATCTGTGATGCAGATATGGACTTGATTTTTAATCTGCCTTACGATGACCGCTGGGACGCTGCCTATAAAAAAATGGGCCTAGACCGTACCTGGCTAGCTTCCGAGATTGGTCATGCCTGATGCCTCTCATCCGGGCCTGATTATGGCTTTTGACTTTGGCACTCAGAAAATGGGCATGGCTATCGGACAGGCAGCTATTCAGAGTGCTAATCCCTTGACGCTCTTCCCGATGAAGGATGGAATCCCGAATTGGGAACATTTGCTGAAGATTGTCAAAGAATGGCAACCGGACCTGTTTCTGGTCGGTTTACCCTTAAACATGGATGAGAGTGAGTCAGAACTTTCTGCCCGTGCCCGCAAGTTTGCACGGCGACTGCGTCATCAGACCAATATTGAGACCCTGATGGTGGATGAGCGTCTAACGACTCGTGAAGCCCGTAGTGAACTGAATCAGTATCAGGCTCAGGGTGGGAACCGTAAACTTGCGGCTGACAGTATTGCAGCTGCCCTGCTGATTGAAAGCTGGTATCGGGAACCAGATGGACTTAAGCCCTGATATTTTATCTTCTATAAAAAAAGAAGAGTAATACTCTTCTTTTTAATGATTTTTGCCAAGACCGGTCAAATATGATCTTTGGCTTCAATGATTCGTACTGTTGCGGTACGGCCTGATACCAGGGTTAACCGGTTTTCTGGCAATTTATCAATCATGATTTTGACCGGTACCCGCTGTGCCAGACGCACCCAGCTAAATGTAGGGTTGACGTTGGCCAGCAGGTTAGAACTGTTGCCACGCTCACGGTCCTCAATTCCTGTTGCTATACCCTGCACATGACCATAAATCTTTTCCGAATCTCCCATGAGCTGTACTGTGGCTTTATCTCCCACATGTATTCTGTCAAGTTTGGTCTCTTCAAAATAACCGACCACATAGAGCTGCTGGCGGTCGACCAGGGCAGCCACTGCCTGTCCAGATTTCACGTAATTACCAGGACGCATATCGAAATTGGATAAAGTGCCGTCTGCCGGTGCAATAACTGCTGAGCGGTGCAGGTTGAGTTCAGCCAGATGTACCTGGCTGGTGGCAGCTTCAATCAATGCTTTCTGCTGACGGATAGTGGCCTGCGCCTGCTGAATAGCAGCCTGCATCTGTTCATGTTCGGCACGCGCCTGGTCACGCACTGCGAACATCTGGTCTTGTTCCTGCTTAGAAATTGCACCATTCATTAAGCTGGCATAACGCTGTGCATTTTTCTCTGCTAGCCGGATATTGGCTTGAGACTTGATTGAGTTGGCATGTGACTGGGCTAGAGCGGCTTCAGCTTCGGCCAGCCCAGCCCTGGCTTTAGCAAGATCAGATTTAGCCTGTTCGACATCCAGTGCCTGACGGGCGACATCTATTTTAAACAAGACCTGACCTTTTTTTACCGTCTGGTTATCTTGTACCAGAACTTCTGTGACCAGTCCGGAAACATCTGAAGAAACCTGCATCACATCACCCTTCACCCGACCGTCACGGGTCCAGGGTGCAGCATTATAGTAGTTCCATAAATGTATAATGGCATAGAGAGCAACTGCCGCCACCAGCAGCAAAGATAAGGGACGAAGTAGCTTGCGCGCATCAAATGAGTTCATCACGGTCAACCTATCACCAGAGAAAATCAAGCAGAAAAATAAAGAAAGAGCCAGTGGATACAGAGCAGTAGCACTAGATACCAGCAAAGATGAAATATGCCTGGCCACATAATCCAGCCATTTGTAACCCAGCGATGGGTAAATATATCTGTAAGCTTGAGTAATCCGTAAGCCAAAATCACCTGTATCAGCAGGATCGGAACATAAAGTCCATAAATATTGACTTCACCCATCTCAAGCTCCTGCCATATTAAAATGTGGTTGTGTATTGCTCATCCCGATATGGCAAATACTGCACTGGATATTGTTCAGTGAAATTAGCAGTCGAAGTCGCAGCTCATTATCTTCAACATTTGTGGCAAGTAAACGTAACTCTTGGAGCTGCCGTACAAGTTCAGTGGATGGTACAGCGTTCCACAGGCCTGCCTGTTCACGTAGTTCAAAATAGTGTTCGAGCTGCTGGCCCAGCTGTGTAATCTGTTTCACCAGCAGCTCATGATCAGATAATTGACCTGCCAGTTCCTGCAGCCGGCTTAAATCGACAATCGCACTACATTCAACCAGTGCTGCATTAATCGAAGAACGAATCTCAGATGACTGAACCATTTTGGTATTCAGTACACCGATTCGGTCGAGCATACTTCTAAGATGAATCCTGAACTGGGTACCATAAGGCAATACAAGTGCTTGGCGCATGGCTTTACTATGCAGGGCTAGTATTCGTGTTGCGCTGGTTTCTGGTGACATGGCGCGTACAAAATAGATCACAATCAGTGAGACCAGAACACCCAGAATCATGGCAAAAGAGCTGTCAAAATAGGTCACTGCATCCATATTGTAAGAATTACGCAAATTTAGCCCCATCATGGTATTAATACCCAGTACCATTCCTACTGGCATCAGAGAAGGATTGGCCATCATGGATACAGAAAACAGGAACATGGGCAGAAGCACCAGTGCCAGCTCCCAAAACGCCGTAATATGTGGAAAAATACCAAAGGCATATACAAACACCAGCCCAGCCGAAACCAGACTGCCCCAGATAAAGATACGTAGCACGGGTACCGGGTTATCAAGTGCTGTCAAAATACATGCTGTTACTGCCCCCATCTGTGCCATCATGAAGCCCATGCGCCAGCCAGAAAGGATCCAGAGCGCACAAACGATCAGTGTAATCAGAAAAGCGCTGACTCCTCCGCGCACTGCCACGCCATAATCACGATGTAAACTCGGATAAGTTGTAGTAATTGGAGTAATACTCTCAGGGATATTTTTCTCACCTGCCTGAATCAGCCCCCACAATAATTTAACCGTCCGGATATTATGAATAAAATGCCGGATGTCCATTTTTATACTGCTTAAAACGATATATTGTTCAGGGTTAACATCTCGCAGCAATTCATTGAAGTCAGCCTCGAACTCTGCAGGCAATTCAGTCAGTTGGCTCTCGGCTACAGGCTGCTTTTGATTTAGAAAATTCAGCACATGCTGCTGAAGTTTTTCCAGATACTCAGATTTTTTAAAATCAAGTTGATGAAGCTGTTCGCGCTTTTCCGACATGGCGACCAGATTGGCAATTACCATGGACATTTGATGCAGCATTTCCTGCAACTGTTTGGTCATGCCCTGCAATTCACCCTTCTCGTAAGACAAGTGCACAGCAAGTGCATGAATATCACTACTGTCACGGGTTATTCCAGCCAGCAGTTCGCTATAGTTCTGGTCTGGATGCGGATTTTTCAATAAATTACTAAACAGGTTTTCAGTATCATTCAGAAGTTTAGTGACACGCTGCCTGATGACCGAGCCAATATGTATCGGTAAAACTGTCGCTGAGACCACAGCATGGGCAATCACCCCGATTGAAATTTCTAGTACCCGAGCCAAAGCCAGATCAAAGATGTTATAGCTGTCTATATAGCCAATCGCATTACATACGATCATGGCAGTAGAATAACCGGCCAGCATAAATACATAACTGCGCGGTGTACGGTCCAAAAGAGAAATATAAAGTGCAAAACCGACCCATAGCGCCAGTATAATAGAAAATAGCCACGGTGTATTGATCAGGGGTGGAGTCAATAGCAATGCGATTATTGCCCCGGCAACCGTTCCGATAAGCCGGTATACACATTTGGAAGAGACCATGCCTGAGAATGGACTGGCAATAATCATCACTGTACCAATCGACCACATCGGGTTAATCAGATCCAGACGAAAAGATACAAATAGAGCCAGCATGCCAGCAATAAAAGTTTTAAGCGCAAAAGTCAGTTCCATCCGGCCCGGACGAAAGGCCAAGATTTGTTTAAATAGCATGTGGTATCTCGAAAATAGAAATCCGTTTTAAGGCGTACTTCCAAGTCAACAACAACTTACCCTTGCCTAGACCTGCTAAATATCGCACATGGCAGGGCCCTAGCTTTTAAGCCCTGATATAGATATTGCAGCAGTCAACACATCCCCGTTTTAAAAGCAGGATCAATGTTCAGGTAAGTTTTCTTTCAGACGAAAGAAAAGGAGAGAATAAACAGCACTTATTTTAATCTTGATAGTTTCTAAATAAGATACTTAATGTGAGTATTTTTTCAAATAAACACGAAATAGTCAATAAAGTATCTTATTATGATAATAAATAAATTATTTTGATTACTAGTTATTCCTTAAGCGTACTTTAATAGGCCAAGTTTTCCAGCCTGAAAATATATTCACCGGTCTCTACAATTTGTTATAAAGGTAATAGCTCATCATTAAGATTTTGGACAACAGTAGGTATACATGGCACTTTCTAGTTTTGGCAAGATTCTGACGGTTCTTGATTTATTTTCAGTTTCACGGCCTGTCATCAATGTTGACATTATCTGTGAGGAACTCGGCCTGTCCAAACCGACCAGTTATCGCTACCTCAAGGAACTGGTTTCTTCAGACATCCTGCAGCGTATTAGTGGTACATCAGGTGATTATACGCTGGGTTCAAAAATTGCTGTACTGGACTATATTTCACGTACAACTGATCCTGTAGTACAGGCCAGCAGTCCGTTTATGAGTGAAATTGCAGAACGCACCGAATTGTGCTGTCTGCTTACTCACCTTAATCAGGATTACTGCATTGATGTGCATCATGAGGTTTTCCGTAATACCGACCTGCTGTCCTATGGTCGTGGTTGTCCACGTCCGGTATACGTCGGGTCTTCTCCCAAGGTTATCTTGGCACATCTGCCAAAACAGCGTCTCCATAATTATTATGAACGCTTTGCTACCCAGCTCTCTGAAGTCGGCTTTGCGCAGGACCTGGAAAGCTTTATACAACAGATGAAAAAAATTAAAAAACAGGGTTATTATTTTTCTCAGGGCGAGCTCGACCCACGGGTATCCGGTCTGTCTGTACCCATCCGGTTTTCTTCTAAAGAAGCGCCTATGGCATTAACTGTACTGGCTTCAAGAAGCCGCTTTGAGTTTATTAACGTCAGTAAACTGATTGAGACATTGAAAGAAAATGCTGCACAAATCGAGAAGAAATTTTCTGTTATTTCAGAAGAAGGGAACTGATCTATTAAGTAATAATCTATACGATAATTTACATAAATTACTCGAAGAGATTTCTTGTAATTTTAAATAAATTCTCATATGATGATTTTGTTCTTCAGTAATTGCCAAAAGTGTTCCATGACATTACTGTTCTGTTTTTTCGAAAACAGCTCCTCTGAATAAAACAGCCCATGTCCTCCACACATGGGCTGTTTTATTTTATTGTCTCTGCTGGTCTGCCCTGCTTTTTAGCCCTCTGGCCAGAAATACCGAAATGTAAGATTAATACGGGGTTCCTGTACCCGAGTGCTTTTCATTAAGGCATGTTTCCAGAAATGCTGGGTTTCATCGCGCATTAACAGCAATTGCCCATGCTGTAATAAGACCTCTATCTTGTCATTTTGGGTTTTATGCCTAAAACAGAATTTACGGGTTGCCCCCAGACTGACAGAAGCAATCACCGGATTTTGACCTAGAGTTTTTTCATCATCACTATGCCAGCCCATGCCTTGGCTGCCATCTTGGTACAAGTTGGCCAGACATGAGTTAAACTGTTGGCCCGTCAGTTTTTCAATATACTGTTTAAGTTTCCAGAGACTGTCATCCCATATATGTCCTTTTCGTGTAATACCTGAATAGCGGTATTCAAATTTTTCATCACCATACCAGGCGATCATACGGCTGGTTCGTATATGCTTGCCATAAAGGATAACTTCATCATGCTGCCAGGCCAGCTGTTGTAGAAAATATTGCAGATAGGCTGTTGCGTCTGTCTCGGTCAGTATCTGACCATAATCTTTAACAGAGCCGTTATAAGGCAGCAGATTTGATCGGGGCTGGGCCGCAAAGAGCTCAAGGTTCATTACTGCTCCGGTCAGATCAGGGTAATACTTATTTTAAACATGGTTTTATCACTTTGCTCAATTCACAAATTGTCACAGAGCGGTGGGTTGAGCCGGTATATTTAAATCCTTAGACTGAATTTAGAACTTAAGAACAAGAACGACCTGCATGAATTTATGGCATTTATTTAAAAAGATCTCCCCTTTTGTCAGGCCGTACCGCCTGCTGGTTATGGCAACACTGGGCTTGACGCTAATCGGTGCATTTACGGCCCAGGTCAATGCACTGACCTTGCAGTATGCTGTCGACAGTATTAACCGTCTGGTCGAAGCTGGTCAGGGACTGAATGCAGGCTGGCATATTCTGGTTACCATTAGTGTAATTCTGCTGGGGAAGGAAATTATTAGTGCACTGGTTTCCTTTGGCCAAAAATTTTATGGTGAAAAACTTAGAATTCTGGTGTCACAAGACTTGGCCCAAGGCATTATTGAAAAATTTTTGACCTATCGGCTGGCCTTTTTTAACCAGGAAAATAATCAGGCAGGCAAATTACAGACACGAATTGACCGCGGAATCGGGTCTTTGACCCGACTGGTACAGATTTTTTTTATTGATATCTTGCCTCTATTTACCAGTGCAATTGTCGCGCTTGGTCTCATGTTTTATGCCAATGTCTGGGTAGGACTTGTGGCCCTATGTATCGTGCCGGTATATTTCTGGCTAACCTACAAACAAGCCCAGAAGCTGGGAGGATGGCGGCGCAACCTGCGCGATGGAAGAGAAAAAAAGAGTCAGGGCATTTTGAGTATTATTAACTCAATTACCGTAATTAAATCTTTTAATCGCGAGTCGATAGAAGCAGAGAAACAGCTCAAGCTACAAAAAGAACTGACCCAAAACCAGATGCGTACCCGTCAGACCAGCTTTTTGTTTGATGGCATGAAAACCTTTATTGAACAGATCGGTATTGTTCTGATCATTATTCTGACTGCGTATTTTGTTCTGTCCGGCCAGATGAGTATAGGGATGATCATGTATCACGTACTACTCTTCAATAACGTTTCTGCCCCTATTCGCTCGTTGCACCGTATTTATGATGAAGTTAATGATGCCATGATTTATTCAGAGAGTTTTTTCCAGATTCTGGAGGCTGATGATGAAATTGAATCAAGCGGTACACGCAAGCCGGTTATTCAGGGCCAGTTCGAGCTAGAAAATGTCGATTTTTATTATCCAAATGGACATCATGCTCTCAAGAATATAAATATGCAGACTCAACCCAACCGTATTACTGCACTGGTAGGCCTGTCTGGTGCCGGAAAATCCACTCTTATCAGTCTGCTGGATAAATTTTATCTTCCAGCCTCAGGTAAACTCTACCTCGACGGAGTTCCAATTGAAGAGATTGATACGGCCTATCTGCGTGACCATATTGGTCTAGTGCTGCAAAAAAACCACATTTTTCAGGGTTCAATTCTTGAAAATATTCGTTATGGTAAGACTGATGCATCGCTGGATGAAGTCATCGAAGCGGCACGGAAAGCATCTATCCATGAGCAGATCATGCAGTTGCAACATAGCTATGAGACGGATGCCCTGATGCTTTCTGGTGGTCAGCAGCAGCGCATTGCTTTGGCACGGATGTTCCTTAAAGATCCACCGATTATTTTTCTGGATGAGCCCACTGCAAGTCTGGACGCGATTGCTTCCGAGCAGATCAAGCAGAGCCTAGACAAGATCAAGCAGGGACGGACGGTTATCATTATTTCACATAGCCTGTCACAGATCATTGACGCCGACTATACGTATGTCATGAAAGAGGGACGAATCGTCGAGCACGGCGAACATGATGCACTTTATCATCAGGACGGAGTTTATAAGGAAATTTTCAATGCCATGGCGAAAAGCCTAAATATTGAAAAAATTGCCAAGACTTTTGGTGAAGAGGCTGAGGAAGAAACTCACAGTTAAGGCCTGTATTGGCTTAAAGAAAGTTATAAAAAATCCCCTGTATCATGGGGATTTTTTATAGGGCCACTGTTAAGGCTGCTTTAAATAAGGCCAGGCGGCCTTTAGATAAATAAACATTGACCATAAGGTTAAAAGCACTGCGGTATAAAGCAGTGCATAAGCAATTAATTCAAGCGGCGGCCAGTTCAGCAGAAATACAGAAATCGCAATCATCTGAAATGCTGTTTTGTACTTACCCACCGTAGAAACAGCTACGCTGGTCCGAGCTCCCAGTTCTGCCATCCATTCACGTAAGGCGGAAACTGTAATCTCACGAGAAATAATAACAATCGCAGCAAAGGCCATTGAAATTGTCGGTTGCCATTGCACCAGCACAATCAGTGCCGCTGCAACCATCAGTTTATCTGCCACAGGGTCAAGAAAGCGCCCAAAGGCTGAAGTCTGATTCAAGGTTCGGGCCAGATAGCCATCGAACCAGTCGGTTACTGCAGCAAGCACAAAAATTGCAGTCAAAATAATATGCCGGGTCATACTGCTTTCATGCCCACTTACCTGCATTGCAGGTGGCCAGTAAACCACCAGCAAAAATACCGGAATCAATCCGATACGTGCCAAAGTCAAGATGTTCGGAATATTCAGGATACGACCTGTAGTCATAGACACCGCCAGTGTTTCCCCCTACCACATGATCATGTAATAGAAAATTTTGAGGATTTATCCATTTTTAGTAGGGTCACTTTATACGAAATGATATTTAGTGTCACTAGGCAAACACTGTTACAGTCTGCCGGGAAATCGCAATCAGGCGATTTTCGGCATCCCAGATATGGGCATATTCGGTTGAATAGCCGTCCCCTGCAAAATCTGTAAAAGCTTTATATTTAAACCAGTCATGCAACTCATGCTGGACCGGATGTACCAAAGTGATATGCCACGTCAAGGAACTGGCAGGAGCCACCTGTTTAAAGAGCGGTATCACAGCAGGTGGCCAGATATCCATCAAGGTCAACAAATGAGCCAGCTCAAGTTCGCTATTATCATGAAATTCGGGCTTAAACCGGAACCAGCCACCAAAGTCTGGAGTTTTGCTGCCACTACAGGGTAACTGCCCTTCGGCCCAGCACAGTTCAAACTGCTGATAACACAGTGGTAAGAAGCCCTCCCGATAAGGCAGACAGTTTAATTGTTCAGGCAACGGATAGTCAGGAGCATGACGCTCCTGATGGACTTCAATTGCAGATGGGCGCTCAGCACCAAAGCTGGCCAGCAGAATACTTTGGACTTCATCATTCTGCCATAACCTTACCTCTACCGTCGTTACGGATTTACCTTCACGTAACACCTCAGCGGTGATTCTGGCACGACTCTCCTGTACCGGGCCAACAAAGGTCACACTAGTGCTCAACAGCCGTTTTTGCAGATCATTGACAGTTGCTACAGCCTTGTGCATCAGGATTCCCGCTACCAGTCCGCCATAAATGGTCCGGCCCTGTAACCAGCCTGCTGGAATATCAATCTCTTCTGAAACTGTCACAGCCTGAAAAAGTTGTTTTAATGACATCCCTTGCCTCAATTATTCTTGTGCTCGGGCCATCATGACAAGTTTTTTAAGTGCTGTGAATGGCTGCTGACTCGGGAGTCATCCTCTACTTTGGTAATTTTTGCCTATTATTCATGCAGTATTTTATAAATCGTTCGAGCCAGTGCCGGACCCAAACCGGGAACTACCATTAACTCTTTTTCTGAAGCCTTCAGTACACCTTGAATCCCACCAAAATGGGTAAGCAGGTCACGCCGGCGCTTTGGACCAAGACCCGGTATGGCTTCCAGAACCGAACCTGCACGGCGTTTGTCCCGCTTGGCACGGTGCCGGGTTATAGCAAAACGGTGTGCCTCATCACGTACCTGCTGAATCAGATGCAATGCTTTATGGTCTTCAGCGAGCTGAATCTTGCGGCCATCCGTAAAGTGCAGGGTTTCTAGTCCCGGTTTACGTCCTTCACCTTTAGAAACACCTACCATGAAAGCAACCAGACCCAAGTCTTGCATGACTTCCATTGCCATATGTAACTGGCCTTTACCGCCGTCAATCAGCAGCAAGTCTGGTAACAGACTTTTTTTATAACGCCGGGTCAGAGCTTGCCGCATGGCTGCGTAATCGTCTCCCCCGGTGATATCCTGAATGGCAAACTGCCGGTAGTCACGTTTACGTGCTCCTCCCTGATCAAATACAACGCATGAGGCAATCGGTGCTTCACCCATAGTATGCGAAATGTCAAAACACTCAATCCGGTCAATTGGCCGGCCCATGACCTGCTCTAGCTGGTGAAAGCGTTCATGCAATTCAAGATGGTTGCTCAGCTGCCCCTTAATGGCATGTTGCACGTTCATGACTGCAAGCTCCTGCCATTCGGCACGGGTTTCCCGTACTTTATGCTTGATCTGTACTTTCTTGCCAAATTCAGTCTGAATAGCCTGTTCAAGTTCCTGCGTGTTAGGTAAGGCTACATTTACAATCAGCTCAGCCGGAACCTCATCAGCTACCTGAAAATAAAAGTTAGCCATAAAGTCACTAAGCATCTGTCCTAGGTCATCATTTTGCATGTCGGGAAAATAGCTTTTACCCCCTAACATCCGGCCATTACGCACATGCATAATCTGGACACAGGTTACTCCGGCCTGATAGGCAATTGCCAGAATATCGGCTTCACCCTTGACCTTATAAACTGCCTGCTGGGCTTGTACTTCGCGCAACAGTCCCAGACGGTCCCGATAAAATACGGCCTTTTCAAATTCGAGCTTTTCTGCGGCCTCTTCCATTTTGGCAATCAGTTCCTGATTCAGCTCTTTGGTATCACCTTGCAGAAAGCGAATGGTATTCTTTACATCTTCCTGATAATCCTCAGGACTTACCAGTCCGACGCACGGTGCAGAACAACGCTTAATCTGATATTGCAGACACGGCCGTTTGCGCTGGGCAAAATAGCTGTTTTCACACTGGCGTACATTAAACAGCTTTTCCAGTACCACTAAGGTGTCACGAGCACTATATGCACTGGGATAGGGTCCAAAAAACTTGCCAACCTGATGCTTGCCCTTGCCCCGGCCACTGGCTACCCGTGGATAAGGCTTGTCACTCGACACAAAAATATAGACATAAGATTTATCATCACGCAGCATGATATTGTACGGCGGACGGTGCAGCTTGATCAGGTTTTGTTCAAGTAATAAGGCTTCTGTTTCAGACCGGGTGATTAGAGTCTGAATATCATAAATACGTGCCACCAGTGCCTGAGTTTTGGGATGCTCGATAGTTTTAACAAAATAGCTCGACACACGATTTTTTAAATTCTTGGCTTTTCCTACATATAAGAGTTCACCATCTTTACCCAACATACGGTATACCCCGGGTAAAGTGGTCATGTTTGCCAGAATTTTTTCTATATGTTCGCGTGCATTTTCGTTCACATGGGGCCTATATTGACAAGATCTTGCTCTTCACATGATGTGATGCTTTTACTGGCTTTTTCAAGCATCTTCACAATTTTCAAAGAAATTCACTAGCCTTTAACATCAAACTCATTACGTATAGATATATTATTTGAAAAATCAAATTTTGCTGGTCATTTAAGAAAACACCTGTGAAGAAATATTAATCCCTGATCTTGCTAGCCGGTTTTGTTTATACTTAAAAAATTGAATATTAGTTATCAAATAATGGTCTGAATATTTTAAATTTATTTAATTTTCAGAAATATCAATTATAGAACAGGAAACTGTATTAAACAGAGTAAAATAGCTTACGACTTATAGCAATGGGTTCATTAGTCCTGATTCAAAACACCTTTAAAAGTGCACATTCTATTTTTATCAAAATTGATCTATCTGTTTTGATGTACATCCTGCTAAGTTATGCCTGATTTATCAAAGCATTCGAATATAAAAATGCCCCGCAGGGCATTAAATTTTTAAGTAATATATGGCCGGATAAAAATCAGGAAGAAAATACCCAGCATTAAAAACCATTTTAAAACGTAATAAAGTTGGCGATTGGTCTTTTTCAATGCTTTAGCTTTAAGCCTGATCTGGTAGACATAAGCAAACAATTTATTTAAACCGCCTGTCTGGTCGCCAGCCTCATTCGGCGAGCTGGCCGCAGTCATCACTTTTTTACCAAACCAATGATTAAAATTTTGCATCAAACGTGTTTTTAATGGACGCTCTACATCGCAAAACAGAATAATCCGGTTTTCATCTGTCTTGTTCTCTGCATAATGGATATAGGTTTCGTCGAAAACTACACTCTCCCCGTCCCGCCATGAGTAACGTTGACCATCTACATCAATAAAGCAGCGATCATCATTAGGTGTCAATAAACCCAGATGATAGCGTAATGAACCAGCATAGGGGTCGCGATGTCGAACTAACCGGCTATCTGGGGCCAGCTCAGTAAACATGGCAGCTTTAATGGTCGGTAATGTTTTTAATAGGGCCGTGGTTTTTGGACAGAGTTCTGCTGCAGACGGATGGCTAGAATCATACCATTTCAGGTAAAAACGTTTCCATCCAGTCTTAAAGAACGAATTAAAACCCAGATCGTTATAACTGCTGGCTGCCTTGATCCCGCCCTGCTGGTACAAGGCTCTGGCCTCATCCCGAATCATTTCCCAATGCTCGTCCAAGGTTTGCAAATCCTTAAAATGCTGGGTAGCAATATAAGGCTGGTTAGGTACCTTGGAAAACAGGTACATTAAAAAATTAATCGGTGCGAGAAGCGTTGAATGGTCAAAAAATTGACGATAGAACGAATGACGCACTTTACCGCGATTTTGGATATATAACGCTGAAATCACAAAAATCGCCAATACGATCCATTTAATCATATAGCTACTCTGCAACATAAAAAGAGAGAGATTAGAGCTGCTCGACAGGTCAATGGCTCTGTAAATGGCGGCGATTTTATCAAATGTTGATAAAAAAGACGATAAAGGGTAGCCAAAATAGAACTCTATCTAATGATGTATTATCAATAACAACTCCTAAACATAACAATTTCAGTGCATTCAGAAATTTTAAAATTGAATTTAACAGGTTACTAAAACATAACCTGAGTATTTAAACTGCCTATTACGGTAGATATTCTCTTGTTTTCTATAAATAGTTTACATCAACTGATTAAAATAATAATTATTATAATTAATGACTTATTTCAAATAATCTATCAAAGATTTACTTATTGGAATCACAACCAGAATATTGTCCTTTAAAATTGATGACCCTTGCGTCACGGCTTGATACAACTTGTTATGTTCTTTTTGGATATAGTTATCGTAAGATTAGCGGAGCATCGATGTGTGCGGGAAATGTACACACGCTTCATTACATCAACTTAGAAGTCCTCCAAAATAAAGGAGATCAGGGCATGATCCACGCTGGCAATGCCATTACCGTCCAAATGCTTGAGGACGGGATTGCAGAATTCCGCTTTGACTTACAAGGTGAGTCGGTTAACAAATTCAACCGTGCAACGATTGAAGATTTCAAGGCTGCGATTGACGCCGTATCCGCTGCTGATATTCAGGGTTTAATCGTTACTTCAGGCAAATCTACATTTATCGTTGGTGCTGATATCACTGAATTCGGTGATAACTTTGCACAAGGTGAGCAGGCAATTGTTGATTGGGCGATGCCTGTCCATGAAATTTTTAACAGCTTTGAAGACCTGGACATTCCTAAAGTGGCTGCTATTAATGGCATGGCACTGGGTGGCGGTTTTGAAATGTGTCTGGTCTGTGACTACCGTGTCATGTCAGAACAAGCACAGGTGGGCTTACCTGAAATCAAGCTGGGGATCTTCCCGGGTTTTGGCGGTACAGTTCGTTTAAGTCGTGTTATTGGTATTGATAACGCTGTTGAATGGATGGCAACTGCTGCACCGAAAAAACCGGCTGCTGCACTAAAAGACGGTGCTGTTGATGCTGTTGTGTCAGCTGATAAGCTCAAAGATGCTGCTGTTGATCTGGTTAAGCAGGCTATTCATGGCCGTCTGGACTGGAAAACCAAGCGTCAGGAAAAGCTCGACCCTGTAAAATTGAGTACACTTGAGCAAATGATGGCGTTTAATACAGCCAAGGGTGCGGTACTGGCTAAAGCTAATCCGGCTCAATATCCTGCTCCAAAACTACTATTGGATTCTTTGCAGGCAGGTGCAAGCTTACATCGTGACGAAGCTTTGAAAGCTGAAGCTGAAGGTTTTGCCAAAGCAGCCATTACTCCGCAAGCAGGAGCACTTATTGGTCTGTTCTTAAATGACCAGGTTGTGAAAAAAGCTTCTAAACAGCATGAAAAAGGTGCACATCCTGTAAATCAGGCAGCTGTTCTGGGTGCAGGGATCATGGGTGGCGGTATTGCTTACCAAGCGGCAAGCAAAGGTACACCAATTATCATGAAAGATATTGGTAACCCGCAACTGGCCCTGGGTATGTCTGAGGCAAACAAACTGCTGACCAAGCAGGTTGAACGCAAGAAAATGAAACCTGCGCAAATGGGTGAAACCCTGGCACGTATCCGCCCGACTTTAAGCTATGAAGAGTTTAAAGAAGTAGATATCGTGATTGAAGCAGTCACTGAAAACCCAAGAATTAAAGAAGCAGTTCTGGCAGATACTGAAAAATCGGTACGTGAGAATACAATTATTGCATCCAATACTTCTACAATTTCGATTACGCGCCTGGCAAAAGCCTTACAGCGTCCGGAAAACTTTGTTGGTATGCACTTCTTTAACCCGGTACACATGATGCCGCTGGTTGAAGTCATCCGGGGTGAAAAGACATCTGAAGAAGCAATCGCAACAACAGTAGTTCTCGCCCAGAAAATGGGTAAAACTCCGATTGTTGTTAACGACTGTCCGGGCTTCCTGGTTAACCGTGTATTATTCCCTTACTTCGGTGCATTTGACCTGTTACTTAAAGATGGTGCTGACTTCCAGCAAATCGATAAAGTCATGGAAAAATTTGGCTGGCCAATGGGTCCTGCTTATCTGATGGATGTTGTGGGTATCGATACCGGCGTACATGGTGCAGAAGTCATGGCTGAAGGTTTCCCTGACCGTATGAAGCCAGATTACAAAGGTTCTATCCAGACCATGTATGAAGCAAAACGCCTGGGTCAGAAAAATGATGTCGGTTTCTATAAATATGAGCTCGACCGTAAAGGCAAGAAAGCCAAAACTGTTGACCCGACTGCCTATGATGTCATTGCTCCGGTAATATCAGGTGAAAAACGCGAATTTGATCCTCAGGAAATCATTGACCGCATGATGCTGGCTTTCTGTAATGAAACAGTTCGTTGCCTGGAAGACAACATTGTGGCTACTCCAGCTGAAGCAGATATGGCGATGATCATGGGTGTAGGCTTCCCTCCATTCCGTGGTGGCCCATGCCGTTACATTGATCAGACCGGTGTTGCTGAATATGTAGCGCTTTGCGATAAATATGCGCACCTAGGTAAAGCTTATGAAGCGCCACAAATGTTGCGTGACATGGCAGCTAACAATAAAAAATTCTACGGTTAAGGAGTGACGTGAATGGCTACTTTAAATCCACGTGACGTTGTGATTGTTGATGGTGTACGTACAGCCATGGGCAAATCGAAAAACGGTATGTTCCGCAATGTACGTGCCGACACCATGTCTGCTGAACTTATCCGTGCACTAATGGTACGTAACGAATTCGACCCGAATGAAGTTGAAGACGTGATCTGGGGCTGTGTAAACCAGACCCTTGAACAAGGTATGAACATTGCCCGTAATATTGCTTTGCTGGCAGACCTTCCAAAAACTGTTGCCGGTCAAACCGTTAACCGTCTTTGTGGTTCTTCTATGCAGGCAATCCACACTGCGGCTGCACAGATCGCGACTAACCAGGGTGATATCTTCATCATCGGTGGTGTAGAGCATATGGGCCATGTAGGCATGATGCACGGTATCGACCTGAACCCGGCTGCTTCCAAGCATTATGCTAAAGCATCTAACATGATGGGTCTGACTGCTGAAATGCTGGGCCGTATGAACGGCATTACCCGTGAAGAACAGGATGCCTTTGGTGTGGAATCACACCGTCGTGCTTGGGCTGCGACTGAAAATGGTCTGTTCCAGAACGAGATTGTGGGTATTGAAGGTCATAATGCTGACGGTTATAAAGTATTGTGTGATATCGATGAAGTAATCCGTCCGGATGCCAATATTGAATCTTTCCGTGCTTTACGCCCAGTATTCGACCCTAAAGGCGGTACAGTCACTGCTGCAACCTCTTCTGCATTGTCTGATGGCGCATCTGCCATGTTACTGATGTCTGCTGAACGAGCTCAGTCTCTCGGCCTGAAACCACGTGCCGTAATTCGCTCTATGGCAGTTGCAGGCTGTGATGCTGCGATCATGGGTTATGGCCCGGTTCCAGCAACCCAGAAAGCACTAAAACGTGCTGGTCTCTCGATTGCTGACATGCAGACAGTTGAGCTAAATGAAGCATTTGCCGCACAAGGTCTGTCTGTACTGAAAGGTTTAGGCCTTTATGACAAACAAGACATCGTAAACTTAAGTGGTGGCGCAATTGCGTTAGGACATCCACTGGGCTGTTCTGGTGCGCGTATTACCACTTCTCTGCTGAACATTATGGAACAGCAAGATACACAAATCGGTCTTGCGACCATGTGTATCGGTTTAGGTCAGGGTATTGCTACCATTATCGAACGTGTTTAATTCTTAAAATACTAAACTTAAAGAAACCCTGCTCAATGCAGGGTTTTTTTACAATTTTTTTAATAAAAAACTTGGCTCTGCAACAAAAAGGAATCAATATCAATACTCAATGTGACGAATAATAACTTATTGCACATTTTTCTTTCACAATTAATCTTATATTTCTCAAATGAAAAAAATTTTATTCAGCTTAAGCTGTGCTGTAGTACTTACAGGTTGTAATACTATGGCGATTAAACCCGAAACACGTAGCGCTTTAGACCGTCAACAAAATGAGCTCCGACAATCTTCTGTAGCAATTTTAACTGATAGCTGTTTATCGCGTGCAGAGTTAGGGACTTCTCACATTATTGGTCAAGAAAGTGCTCAACTGGCCCTAGGCTTTAATGAGGCTCTTGCCCAGCAATTAAAAGAAGTTTCGGTTAATACAACTGTGAAATCAGCACCCTTCATTTGCGGTTTTATGCCAAAGAAACAGATAATAGGGTATGACATCCGTTTACATCCAAAGGATAAACGGCAGGAAATTAATCAGTTTCCTGTGCTTAACGCTTTAAATCACACTACGCCCAATCTATCTCAACAAGACACCCTTTTACGTCTGTTTGAAAAATTGAATAAAACCACTGTTTCACCCAACCAGAATACTTTTCAACCAGTCAATCTGGATTTATCTGCTGAAGATTTAAGTACGCTTAAAACCTTTACTCAGGCAGATAAAATGTTTGTTGTGAATATTTCCGGAGCTCAGCCGTCTTTCGGGCGTAAATTCTCACAAGCGACCTTGAGTGCAGGCGTATCACTGGCAACCATGGGAGCAGGCGCTGGACTAATTTATTATTCAATGCCGGTTGAAGGTCAACGTTATTCTTTAAATCTGATAGATCTCAGTAAAAATCAGATAGTGTGGCATCAACAAAATAACTTTGCTGGAAAACTTTATAAAGTAGAGAAAGTGGATTTTGTCGCGCCTAATTTCCTGGATCCACTTTTCCCTGCTACAGTCGCGAAAAAATAAATCGCCTTTTATTTTAACCCTAAAAAAGAATCATCCCTGAACACTACAGGGATGATTCGAGCTAGAAATAACATGATTTCGAGGTTCTTAAGCTATAGTTCTTGCTTCAAGGCTTCGACATTTTTCTGTTCAATCTTTTCGATTTCAGCATTAAGCTGTAATACTTCCTGATATAAAGTGTTGAACTGTTTTACCTGCGCATCTTCATAAAACAGAATTGTTTCACCTTGCTTGACCCATTTGTACTTTTTCAGCATTTCAAACATGGCTTCTGCTTTTTCTAGAATTTGTAGTTCTAACTGAAAAATTGCCTGATCTTCATCACTTTTCTGGCTACGTTCGAGCTTGGTGAGCATAGCTTTACGCAAATCAGTACGAATGGGTAACTGCTCTACTTTTTCTAAAGTCTGCTGTTTAATCTGGCTGGTCTGCTGCTGATACTGCTGCGAAATCTTGCGAACCTGCGCCAGCATTTGCTCAGTTTCCTTATAATTCTGTTTCCGGTCTTTATCGAGCCGGTCTACATCCAAAAAATCAACCCAGTCAGATTTCTCCAGTTCCCGTAAATAACGGTTACGTGCCTCTGCACTATTTACCCAATAGCTGAGCAAAGTATCAGCCATGAGCTGGTAATCTCCAGACAAACGCTGGTCTTTCGTTTGTAGATGTATAGGGGTGGTCCAATCTTGAGCCTGAAGATACAGCTGCTGCATTTTTTCAGTCATCACTGTTTCAAACAGCTGTGCCTGTACCTCATCCTGACGCTGTGCTGAGTACTGATAAAATAATAGAGCAAATACCGCAAAGGTCACTACACCTAAAATCATGAATATACGTGGCATATTTAGCTCCAGTGACCGCTTCATTTTTATACTAACCTGTATCAGAACATAGCACTGTTTGACTTTTATGACTAAAAACAGTTCCTTATATTTTAAAAAATGAAGGAATCCGGGCTGACTTGCATTTTATTACAGCCTCTCTCTTTAAAAGCGCTCATGTCACCCTTATCATTTGAAATGAAGCATAGAAAAGAGAAACAGCATGCGTGTAGATATCTGGTCAGATGTAGTCTGTCCTTTCTGCTATATCGGAAAGAAACGTTTAGAGTCGGCAGCTGAACAGGCAGGAGTCGAACTTGAAGTCTATTGGCATAGCTATGAGCTTGATCCAGAAGCACCAGTCAAGCATGAACAGTCCAATACAGAGCGTCTGGCCCAGAAATACGGGCGTACAGTTGAAGAAATGGAAGAAATGCAGCAAAGAATTGCTGCTATGGCCGCAGAAGAAGGAATTGAATTTAACTGGAAACAAGCAAATTCAGGTAACACTTTTGATGCTCACCGTATTATCCATCTAGCCCAGAGTAAAGGTTTAGGTAATCAGGCCGAAGAAGCATTTTTCTATACTTATATGACACAGGGCTTAGCCATTGGCGAGCGCGAAACAGTAGAAGATGTGGCAGCGCGGATCGGGTTAGATGCAGCGGAAGTCGAATATGTACTAGATACTGATACCTTCGCAGATTTTGTGCAGCATGATGAGAAGCTGGCTCGTGAACAGCTTAAAGTTACGGGGGTTCCTTTTTTTGTGTTTGACCAGCGTATTGCTCTGGCAGGTGCACAGCCACGTGATGTGTTCATACAAGTTTTTGACCAGGTTTTAAAGACACAGCAGGAAACAAGTATAAATCAGCCAGAAGATGGCGTAGTTTGTACCGATGAGAACTGTGGGCGAATTCAAACATGAGGTGCGACAGTTTGAAAAGTCTTATGATAATCAACAAGCTGAGCAAATTTCTCTAATGGTGTAAGCCAATCTAACGCTTTTCTAGGACGAGTATTCAGTGACATGGCAACTTGATTTAAATAATGCTGATCTGCCTGATTTAAATCAATCCCTTTAGGTAAATATTGCCTAATTAAACCATTCATATTTTCGCATGTGCCTTTTTGCCAGGGTGAATGTGGGTCACAGAAATATACATCTATGCCTAAATCTTCTTCAAGTATTTTATGTTCTGCCA